>CAZTPE010000121.1:0-7672 GCA_964614545.1 uncultured Ectothiorhodospiraceae bacterium | reverse complement strand
GAACCTTCTGCTGCTTGACTCAAGATTCTATCCCCTACTCAAGGTTTTCAATCCGGGCGCCCCATGGCTTTTGCTTTCGCATCACCATCACGAACACCCATCAAATAACTTGCCTGCGCCAGCGCGAAACCGATAAACACGGCCAGGGGTTCGAGCTTCAAACCACCCAGGCCTATCGCCAGCAACACCACCACCGCCACGAATCGCTGCACGGCGCCGATGTACAGAATCAGCATGCTCCTCTTCGGGTCGTTCAGCGCATGCTCGTTGGCGCGCTTGAAACCCCGGATAGAGAGCAGGGCGAGAAAGACACTCGCCAGTCCACCGTAAGCGGCGGAAAGTGCGTCCCACGCACCTTGAATCAGAAACAGCAGGGCAACAATGGTTGTTACCGTCAACTGCACGATGACAACCCGGCGGGCCTTGGCAGCCAGATCGGCGCCCAACTTACTCATTGCAGCTCCGGGTCGGTCAGTAATCGGTAGACTTTCAGAAATCCGCCGATGAAGCCGAGGCCACCGAGGATCAATATGAAAATCGGCTGGGTCCCGAAATAGAGATCCAGCAAATAACCTAATAAAAACCCGGACACAACCATCGAGGTCAGGATTTGACCAACACCGATGAGTAATAACCCGGGCTTCTTGGACTCGCTCATTTCAAGCGCATCGCAAATTTAGGCCGGGCATTATAGCCAGCCTGTGCACCCACAGCAAGCTGGTTTGTGATAAATTTATACAAAATTCAACCGGGCTCGATACTGAGATTACTGAGATTAATGACCTGAGACCACACGAAACAATTACTGAATGTGCTGCAGGATTCCATCCAGTTCATCAAGGCTATTGTAATGAATCACCAGCTTGCCGTTACCCTTGGCGGCATGCTGAAAAATCACCTTGGCGGCAAGCTTTTCGGCCAGCTCATCCTGCAGACGTTTGATGTCGGGATCCAGGGCCTTGCCTGCCGTCGATTTCTCTGTCGCACCCGCACTGAGGCGGCGCACCAGTCGCTCTGTTTCCCGCACGGAGTAGCCCTTGGCGGACACCTCGCGCGCCGCCCGGCTCTGGTGCTCACCTTCCAGTGCCAGCAATGCCCGCGCATGACCCATCTCCAGGTCACCATGTTCCAGCATGCGCCGCACGTCGTCGTTGAGGGTCAACAGGCGCAACAGGTTGCTCACCGCGACGCGCGAACGGCCAACGGCCTCGGCGGCCTGCTGGTGGGTCATCTCGAACTCCTCGATAAGCCGCGCCAGGGCATTGGCCTCCTCTACCGGGTTGAGGTTTTCGCGCTGGATGTTCTCGATCAGCGCCATGGCGATGGCGGCCTCGTCGGGTACCACACGGATCAGGGAGGGAATCTCATGCAGACCGGCGATCTGCGCCGCTCGCCAGCGACGCTCACCGGCGATGATCTCATAGCGACCACCCTCGGCCAGCTCGCGCACCACGATGGGCTGTACCACACCCTGGACGCGGATGGAGCTGGCCAGATCCTCGAGGCTTTCCGGGTGCATGTCGATGCGTGGCTGATACTTGCCCGGCTGCAGCAGGTCGACCGCCAGCTCGCGCAATTCCGTGTCCATTGTGGCCTCAGCCATCGCTGCCCCTGATCCGCCCAGCAGGGCATCCAGGCCGCGGCCCAGGCCGCGTTTTTTCTTTGCTGCCATGTGTTTGTTCCGAAAGATTAAAAGGAGTTAGACGCCCACCGAGGCCACTTCTTCACGCCGCAGCATCTCGCCGGCCAGCGCCAGGTAGGCCTTGGCGCCGCGCGAGGCCTTGTCGTACACCAACGCCGGCTGGCCGTGACTGGGCGCCTCGGCAAGGCGGATATTGCGCGGAATAACGGTGCGATACAGCTTGTCGCCGAAGTGCTTGCTGAGCTGCGCCGTCACATCACCGGTGAGGCGGTTACGCGGATCATACATGGTACGCAACAGGCCTTCGATCTTGAGAAAGGGATTGAGATTGTCGCGCACGTCCTCGATGGTGCTCACCAGTGCGGTCAACCCTTCCAGGGCGTAATATTCGCACTGCATCGGGATGATCACCGACTGCGCCGCCACCAGGGCATTGAGGGTCAGCATATTCAGCGACGGCGGACAATCAATCAGAATAAAATCGTAGCGGCCATTGATGTTGTTGAGCGCCTCGCGCAGACGGCGTTCGCGTTGCGGTACCTGCAGCAACTCCACCTCGGCGGCGGTGAGATCGGCGTTAGCCGGCAGCAGGTCATAGCCCGCCAGCTCCGTCTTGCTGATGGCGTCTCGAATGTCCACCGAGCCGGTCAGCACGTCATAGCTGGAGCGCTCCAGCGCGTGCTTGTCGACGCCGCTGCCCATGGTGGCGTTGCCCTGCGGGTCCATGTCGATGAGCAACACCTTGCGATGCGTCGCCACCAGCGAGGCCGCCAGATTGACGCTGGTGGTGGTCTTGCCGACACCACCCTTCTGATTGGTTACTGCGATGATCTTGCCCATGTTTACCAGCCCGTGTCGCCCGTTATGTGGTGCTGTTTAATTCGCCTCTGCCCCGCCCATTGGCGTGAGAAAGATCAGATATCGCTCCTCGTCCAGCCCCGGCACCTGTAGCCGCCGTGAGTCGCGAAGCATGAATCCCGCCGGCAGTTCGGCCAGCTCCTGTTGCGGATAGGCGCCCTTCATGGCCAGCAGGACGCCTTTACTACCGCAGTAGGCGCCGGCCTTTTCCACCATCTCCCGCAGCGACGAAAAGGCCCGCGAGATGACCACATCGAAGGGCTGCTCGGGGTGAAAATCCTCCACCCGGGCATGCACCACCTCGACATTCTGCAGCCCCAGCTCAACCACCGCCTGCTGCACAAAGCGAGTCTTTTTGCTGTTGCTGTCGAGTAGCACAAAGTCCACCTGCGGCGACATCAGCGCCAGCGGTATCCCCGGCAGACCGCCGCCGGTGCCCACATCCAGCACCCTTTTCTTCGCGGGAAGCGCCCGCAGGTAAGGTAACACCGCCAAGCTGTCGAGCAGGTGCCGCTGCACCATCTCCAGCGGCTCGCGCACGGCGGTCAGGTTGTAGACACGGTTCCACTTCGCCAACAGGCGCACATAATCCAGCAGACGCCCGCGGACTTCAAGCGGGCATTCGATGCCCAGCGCCTCCAGGCCCTGCGCGAGGGTCGTCTCCAGCGACATCGGCTAGTCGGTGGCCAGACGGCTGAAGTTGTCCAGCGCCTTGCTCATGTTGGCGACAATCTTGTCACGATCGGTGATGCCATGGCGCCGTGCAATGTAGGCTGGATCGTTGTAGCCCAGCCAGACCTGGCCCGCCTCGTCCTTCCAGGCCAGCATCTTCATGGGCAGGTCGATACCCGCAGTCTGCCGGCTGATCATAAAGTGAGTGCCCACTTTCGGATTACCGAAGAGTATCAGCTCCGTGGGCCGCAGGGACAGGCCGGACTTTTCCGCGCCGGCATCATGCCGCAAACGCAGGACGATGGTGAAGCCCTTTTTGCGCAGCATGTCCTCCAGCCGGTCCAGGGTTTCCTTTACGCTATGGTGGCTCTTTTTACTGATCAGCCCGTTATCGGCATCCGCCTGCGCCAAACCGCTTATCAACAGCAGGACGGTTATTGCCCCCAATAGCTTTTTCACTGTTTTCTACCTTGTGGTTTTACCGCTTTCTATTTTTATGCCGGCCACGCCTACAAAATCCGTTTAATTGCCGGTGGCCGCACGCTTTTTCAGATGCACCAGCAGCAACGAAACCGCCGCCGGCGTCACCCCGGAGATCCGTGACGCCTGGCCGATGGTGACCGGCCGCTGGGCGGCCAGCTTCTGACCCACCTCGGCGGACAGGCCGCGCACCCGACTATAGTCCATGTCCTCCGGCAGAGGCAGTCCTTCCTGGCGCCGGTGGCGCTCGATCTCTTCGTGCTGGCGTTCGATATAGCCGGCATATTTGCACTGGATCTCCACCTGCTCGGCCACCACCGGGTCACTCACGGGCTCGCCCGCGCCGGGTAGACTCATCAGGGCGGTGTAGTCCACATTGGGCCGACTAAGCAGCTCGGACAGGCGCGCCTCCTTGCTCAAGGCCTGTCCCAGCACCCGCTCGGCCTCGCTGTCGGCCAGGCTGCCGGGATGGAAGAAGGTCTCGTGCAGACGTTGTCTCTCACGCTCGACGCCCTCGCGCTTGGTCTCAAAAGCGGCCCAGCGAGCGTCATCCACCAGACCCAGTTCGCGGCCAATGGGCGTCAGACGCAGATCGGCATTGTCCTCGCGCAGCAGCAGGCGGTATTCGGCACGCGAGGTGAACATGCGGTAGGGCTCCTGGGTACCGCGGGTAATGAGGTCATCCACCAGCACGCCGAGATAGGCTTCATCACGGCGTGGCGACCACGGCGCCTCGTCACGCGCCTGGCGGGCAGCATTGATGCCCGCCAACAGACCCTGTGCTGCGGCCTCTTCGTAGCCGGTGGTGCCGTTGATCTGCCCGGCGAAAAACAGCCCGCCGAGGTGCTTGGTCTCCAGCGAGGGGCGCAGGTCACGGGGATCGAAAAAATCATATTCAATGGCATAGCCGGGGCGCGTAATGTGGGCCTGCTCGAAACCCTTCATGGAACGCACCAGGGCCAACTGCACGTCGAAGGGCAGACTGGTGGAGATGCCGTTAGGATAGACC
Organism: uncultured Ectothiorhodospiraceae bacterium; assembly: GCA_964614545.1. Taxonomy (GTDB): domain Bacteria; phylum Pseudomonadota; class Gammaproteobacteria; order SZUA-152; family SZUA-152; genus DRQN01. The sequence goes on along the minus strand of CAZTPE010000121.1, from coordinate 3,011 downwards.
TCGTTCGACGCCAGTCCCTCCGGTTCGACGAAGATCTGGTGCGAATCCTTGTCGGCAAAGCGCACAATCTTGTCTTCAATCGACGGGCAGTATCGCGGCCCCACGCCCTCGATGACACCGCTGTACATGGGCGAGCGGTCCAGGCCTGCGCGGATGATATCGTGGGTGTGTGCATTAGTGTGGGTAATGTGGCAGCTGACCTGGCGCGGGTGGACAGCCGGTGTCGCCATAAAGGAAAAACTGGGGATAGGGTCATCACCCGGCTGCTCGGCAAGCTGACTGTAGTCGATGGACTTGGCATCGATGCGCGGTGGCGTGCCGGTCTTCAGGCGTTCGACGCGAAAGGGCCGCTCACGCAGGCGCCGCGCCAGGGCATTGGCCGGCGGATCACCGGCACGGCCACCCTCGTGGCTTTCCAGGCCAATGTGGATACGCCCACCGAGGAAGGTGCCCACGGTCAGCACCACTGTCGGTGCCCGGAACTTCAACCCCATCTGCGTCACCACGCCGGTGACGCGGTCGTTCTCCACCAACAGGTCATCCACCGCCTGCTGGAACAATTGCAGGCCCGCCTGATTCTCCAGCGCCGCGCACACCACCTGCCTATATAGGCTGCGGTCGGCCTGGGCACGAGTGGCACGCACCGCAGGCCCCTTGCGTGCATTGAGGCGACGGAACTGGATACCGGCGCGGTCGGCGGCACGGCCCATTAAACCGCCCAGGGCGTCCACTTCTTTCACCAGGTGGCCCTTGCCGATGCCACCGATGGCGGGATTGCAGGACATCTGTCCCAGGGTATCGATATTGTGGGTCAACAGCAGGGTGCGCGCACCGGAGCGCGCCGCAGCCAGTGCGGCCTCGGTACCGGCGTGGCCACCGCCGACCACGATCACATCGAATGAATCCTGAAAAAACATCACACCACACTGCCAAAAACGGGCCGGCCATTGTACCGGTTGGTGAAAAAGTCGCCAATCCCGTGGGTCACCCCGGCCCAACACACAGCCATACCTGCCAACTCACCCTAAAGCCAACCCTTGCAGAACCGCTAATACCGGCATGTCACGCAATCCGATCAACCCGCCATGACCATCAAACACCGCCTGTTCCTGCTCTCGGCTGTCATCACCACCGCCGCTCTGCTCATACTCGCCTTGCAACAATACACCACACAGCGCTCTGACCTCCTGCGGCACGGCATCACCACCCTGATGGACGTGGAAGCCGATATGCAGGCCCTGTTTGCCGCAGAGCAAAGCTACCTGCTCACCCACAGCCAGAAGTCCCGTGACTATTTCTTCCACGAGCAGCAATCCATCACAGAAGAACTGCATGAACTGAATGAAATCATGACCCTGTTGGGTCTGGACACCCGCCCCCTCGACAATATCTATCGGGATCTGGACACCATCACCACCCGGTTTAGCGAACTTGAGAAACTGGTGCAGACCATTGGCCTGGACGAGAACAAGGGCTTGCGCGGCTCCCTGCGCACTGCCGCCCATCAAGTGGAGATTGTCTTCAGCGCCACCGGCAATTATCGCCTGCTCAGCAATCTACTGATGATGCGCCGTCACGAAAAGGATTTTCTCCTGCGCCTGGACAACAAATACGTAGACAGATACGACCACGCCCATGGCGTACTGCTTAATGCGCTTGAACAGGCCGAACTCAGTCCGTCACACCGCAGCGAATCAACACATAATCTCAACACCTATGCCGACAGCTTCCATCGGCTGGTGGACAGTAAGCGCCAACTGGGACTCAGCGAAAACGACGGCCTGCGTGCCGAGCTGGACAACAGCATCAGTCAGGCACTGCATAACCAAGGCATGCTGGTGCAGACCACCCTAAACGCGATTAAGCAGGCCCGCACGACCCAGGACAAAATCCTCTTCACCAGCACCCTGATACTGATCATCACCCTGGTCAGCATGACCCTGTTGATGGCGCGCAGCATCGGCCGCAGCCTGACACGCATCACCGAGGCCATGGAGCATGTCGCCGACGGCACTGCCGCCCTCAGCGTCAGCCTGCCCGAAGAGGGACGCGACGAGACGACGCAGATCGCCCGCGCATTCAATCGCTTCACACGCAAACTGGATCAGACAGTTCAACAAGTGCTCATGGTGGCCACCAACCTTTCCCAGAGCAGCCTACGCGCCCAGGAAATCACCCATGCCACCAGCAGTTCCATCGAAGAACAGGTCGAGGCCATCACTCAGCTCAGCAGCACAGTCGGGCAAATGGCCGACAGCAGCCAGCAGGTGAACGAGGCCGTCTACAGTGCCAGCGAGACCGCACAGGACGTGCGCCGTGAAGCCGTGGAGGGTCGTGCCGTTGTCAGCAGCGCAGTGGACGGCATGCAGGAAATGCAAGACGAAATCGAGCAGCTGGAGCAAAGTATCAGCGCCCTCACCGGACACCACCAGGATGTCGGCCAGGTGTTGGACATGATCGTCACCATCGCCGAACAGACCAACCTGCTGGCCCTCAACGCCGCCATCGAGGCCGCGCGGGCCGGCGAGCAGGGCCGAGGCTTTGCCGTGGTCGCCGACGAGGTGCGCGCGCTCTCGAAACGTACCACCGACGCCACCGACGAAGTGCGCAAACTCATGGACACCATCCGTGCCGGCAACCAGCAAGCGGTCGGCCTCATGACACGCAGCACCCAAGTCTCCACCCGCAACCTGGAACGCACTCAGGCCGCCGGCGAAACCTTTGCCCTCATCGCCAGTGCCGTTGAGGGCATCAGTGACAGCAATGTGCAGGTCGCCGCCCAGGCCGAACAACAGTCAGAACTGGCCGGCACCGTGCGCGACAACATCCGCAAGATCGACGAAAGCGTGCGCGACCTGTCCGAGCTGGCGCGCAAGAACATCTCCGACAACGGCGACCTGTCACAGTTTTCCGTGCAGCTGAAATCGCTGGTCGCCGGCTTCTCCGGCAAGGCCGCCGCCAACGACGACACGTACAGCGAACTGCCGGGCAACGTCGACCTGTTTTAGAGG
>CAZTPE010000120.1:0-7688 GCA_964614545.1 uncultured Ectothiorhodospiraceae bacterium | reverse complement strand
GGTAGGGGCCTTGATGGTGATGGGCTGCGCGCTGACTGTCTTGCCGTTTGGTGCTGCCCAAGCGGCTTTTTCGTCATTCGTACCTCTCAACTGGGGAGGAAGCATCAGCTATAGCTATGGCTATATAAGTGCTGCTACGGAGTCTGAACGGATGCAGCTACTCGGCACCGTGAATGCGGGGGGCTATGTCTGGCAGCCCTGGTTCGCGACGACGTCTGCCGCTCTGAGCCTTGGCTTGACCAACTCCGAGACAACCACCTCGAGCACAGATTCCAACACGGCAACGGGTACGTTCTCTTTTAGTGTTTTTCCATTCAGCCGGTTTCCCTTCTCGCTAACCTATACACGTAGCGATAGTCGTACAGCTTCTTTCTCCGATTTGACACAGCTCACGGGTAATTTATATCACCAGCTATCCCGTTTGTCGCTTCGCCAATTGTACAGTTCGCGCGGGGGCTCGTTGTCGACCCTTTGGTATTACCGGAGTGATTTTTCCGGTGCAGAGGTTTCGTCTCTGACGGAAACTTATGGGTTGACCTATCAGGTGCAGTCGGCACCGAATACCTTGCTATTGGCAGCAAACTACTCGGCGAGCGAGAGCTCGGAGAGCAGCGCCAGGCCTGAGTCGCTGGTATTGTCACTAAATCATATTTATAACCCCAATCCTGAAAGTGGTGTGACGAATCTACTCACTTACCTGGTCTCTGATTCGGGTCTTGGTATGTCTGAGGCAAGCGTTACACAGGGTTCAAGTTCGTTTTATTGGCGGCCTGAACACCGGGCACTGAATGTGACGGGCGGGGTTCGTGCATCCAAGTCGGAATCCAGTGGCGGTTCGGACCGAAGGAGTCTCGATACGAATCTTGGTGTGAGCTATCGGATCACCCGGCGGGCGAGCATGAGAGCCGGGCTAACGGTCGGGACGGCGGAAGGCGGAAATTCTCAGTCGTTGACATCAAGCCAGTCCCTGGGGATCAGCTATTCTTCACATCGCTATCCGTTGGGGGCGGGTTTTAATTGGGGGTGGGCGACGTCGGGTACGGCAGGCAATACCTTGTCCCGAACGGACTCGTTGGGGGTAAAGGAAACGAATAGCACCCGTTCGGTCGGTGGTGGTCTTACGCATAATCTAGGTGGTCAATGGTCCCTGGGGCGTGTCAGCTCACTGAATGTGGGGTTTTCGCAGGGCCTGTCAGCGAGTAAGAGTTCTGCCGTCGATGAGGTTTCCAGGACATTCAACAATAGTTTCAATATGAGTAGTAACTATCGTGGGCGGCGGGGCGCTACCTATGGGAGCATTCAGTTGTCGGACTCTCGTTCGATGGGCGAGAGGGAGGCGGTGTTCCAGCGGGCGGCCATAAATCTGTCGCAAGATCTATCTATCAGCAGGTTGAGCACAATGACGGGTAATGTCGCCCTGGATGCCAACCGCCAAGAATATCAGCTGGCATCGGGTAACACAGAGACGGGGTATCGGCGATATGCCAATTTAAGTCTTTATTACCAGAATCAGCGCCCCTTTGGCATATACAACCTGCGTTTTCTTTCCCGATTTAGTGCCAGTAAGGAGATTGGTGATGATATTCCTTCACAGAGACTGGACTGGGATAACCGTTTTCAATACAGTTTGGGGCTCCTGAGTACGACGGCGAGCTTTCGTATGATGCAGAATGGCGAAGGGGTTCCGGTGAAATCACTTTACTTTCAGGCTACCCGCAGCTTTTGATGTGGGGTAGTATGCGCTAGCTGCACGGACAATAATTATTGGGTTTTGATTTAATGACGATGGAGGGAGGCTCTATGTACAAGTCGGCTCTTATAGGCTTGCTGAGTATGTTGGCTGCTATGGTGCTGCCGCAAGCGGCCCAGGCGGAATACGCCGATGTGGTTATGAACAACTACTCGGATGCGGCAGGTATGCGACCCGTGGTATTCCCACACTGGTATCACCGGATTCGTTTTCGTTGCAAGGTTTGCCATGCGGATCTCGGCTTCAAGTTCAAGGCGGGCGGCAATAAGATCACCATGGCCAAGATCATCGATGGTCAGTTCTGTGGCGCCTGCCACAATGGTGAAATTTCCTGGTCCGTTGAGAACTGCGGTATGTGCCACTCAGGTCTTTCTGGTACACCGACCCAGATTCATGGCAGTACTGTTCAACGGTTGGTTGCGCCGACTTATAAAAAGTTAGGCAATAAGAAGTAAGCTAACAACGAAGGGTTATTACAATGAAAATGAAACAATTCTTCTTGGGGGTTGTGGCTTTGAGCGTGTTGCCGGTCGTTGCTATTCAGGTAGAGGCCGCTCAGCCGCCACTAAAAGAAGTGAAGGCCGCAAAAGGCCATGTGAGCACGGCAAATACCTTTAACCGCTTGATGAAAAAGCCCAAGGCCAAGAACCTGCCTCCCGCAGAGGACGGTATTCACGATTCTGATAACGACAATACACATGTTCTGCAGCCGCCAAAGATCGCCTATGACGGCCTTCCAACAACGCCATTCGGCAACTATGTGGACTGGGTGAAGGCGCTGGACACCAATCTTCTGCAGCCTCGATATGATCGTTTTGATCCGACTATTGAGCCCTTGGTCATGGATCTGGATATTGTCCGCGAGGTGAAGTCGACGGTGCCGGATGTGGTGTTCCCGCATAAGCCGCATACCCAATGGCTGCATTGTTCGAACTGTCACCCGAAGATATTTATACCGCAGCGTAAGGCAAATGTGATGAATATGTCCGGCATCCTGCTGGGCCAGCAGTGCGGCGTGTGTCACGGCAAGGTGGCATTCCCGGTGACCACTCAGTCATGCACCAAGTGTCATACCAAGCCCAAGCCGGCCGACTGGAAGCCGCCGCAAAGTGAGACAAGCCTAAAGGATCCTTGGCGTTAACCGATCCCATGTAGTGTTGATGGGGCGTTTTGACCAAGTATTAAGGTAGGTATTGACGGCGCGAACTTTTTGTTCGCGCCGTTTCTCTAATGTGCATAGCACTGCTTGTTCATTTTCGCTTCTGTCCTTATTCGGTTCATACGGCTGGCGGGTATCGTGAATATGTTGAATTCATCTATCAAAACCATTTCAATTCTCGTGTTTCTTTCTGCGTTTGGTCTCTGGGGCTGCGTTGCCAGTGAAACACGGACATCGCCAGCGCCCGTAGATGATGTGGCGCAGGCTGAAACAAAGGCCATTGTCGAGGTGACGGAAGATTCGGCCTCCACGGCGGCACAGGGTTCTCAGGTCGAGAAGCCAAATGCCGCATCCGTTGAGACAATGCCGGCGAAAGAGGCTCGTGATCCTGCGATTTCTGTGGAATCCATGCCGGCTGCTTCGCCCGCAGTGGCGGCGGTTACCACTACTGAGGCTGTAACCGATAAAGGGCCTGGGAAAGTCATATCGCCTGCTCCCGCCATCAGCGCTAAGCCGATTAATGCCGGGCCCGGGCAGCATGTCGTTACCCTGGTTAAGAAAGATCCGAGCCATCCTGCCTACGGCAAGGGGCATGCGATGGGATTCAGTGTTGATGGTGTGCCGGGGAAGTCGATTGTTCTCGAGCGCGGCAAGACATACACGTTTGTGATCAATACGGATCCCAAGCATGACGTCTATCTTTCCAGCAAGGAAATAGGCTGGGGCAGTGCTCCGGTTGTTGAGGGTGTGCAAGGGGCTTATACGTATAAAGGCACGATGACGTTTACCCCCGGCAAGACTACCCCGGGCAAGGTTTATTATGCCTGCCGGAATCACCCGTATATGGGGGCAACTCTGTATATCGTGGAGCCAGGTGAGACCGTCGAGATCGAGGCGGTGACAGCAACGACAGTCCCCCAAAAGACGCAGGTGTCGGAAGCAAAGGTCAAGCAAAAGCTGATGTTTGCGGACATGATGATCAATGGTAAAGGCGCCAAAAGAGTGCTTGCCAGCAATAATGGGGAGGCCAAGAGCTTGCTCGCTTCCGCCAAGAAAGATTTGGCCGCCAGCCGGGAAAAGCTGCTTGCCGGGGCGTTGCCCGAGGCTTTGGCCCTGGCCGACCAGGTGGTGAAGGGCGTCGGTGCGGCATCGAAAATGGTGCCCAGTGAAGATGCGATCGCGCAACTTTCACAACGTCATGACGAACTCTTGCATGAAATCGAGGATTTCGAGGCGTCTTATGACAGTAATTACGCCCGCATGGCCAAAGCCGGGGGCGTGCCCAAGGACATTGGCTATGATAAGGCCCAGGTTGCCAGCCTGAAGGCGGAGGCGCAGTCTTTGGCCTCGAAAGGTGACTATGCAAAGGCCAATGCGAAGCTTGAGAAGGCTCAGGTTATTGTTACCCGGGGGCTGCACAAGATGCTGGACTCCAAGACCCTGGTTTATGAGCTGAAGTTCGATTCGCCGGCCGATGAATATGAATATGAGCTGAAGCGGTTTACCGGGTATGAAGAATTGATACCGGTGGCCGTTGAAATGAAAAAGCCTGCGGCCGGTGCCTTGAAATTGATGGACAGTTTCCTTGATAAGGCGCGCAAGCGTCGCGACGAGGCAAAGGTAAAAGTCACAGAAGGTGACTATGGCGCCGCTGTGGGTATGATGCAGCAGGCGACGAAAACCGTCCGTCGTGCGCTGCGTATGGTGGGCGTGTCACAATAGCTTCTTTACGGCCATTGCCAAGGTGGCCTTGGTGTGCATGAGGGGGATGTCCGCATGAGCGGGGCAACTAAATGACGGGTATAACTAGGATCTTTTTTGACAAGACATTCGCGATGAAGCGTTTGTGGCACTTGTTCACGAGTATTGTCGTGCTTCTGCTGATTTCTGCGATCCCTGGCCTGCTGTCAGCTGAAGAGGGTGGCGGACACTATCAGTTGCATGGTGACGTGGTTTCGATATCGGAGGATGGTATTCATGATCCCGATAATGATGCCGTCAACACCCTGCAGCCGCCGGCCGATGCAATGAAGGATTTTCCGCGCGATGCGCGAGGCACCATTAACTGGGTTGATACGCTTGACCGCGGCTTGATTGCCCCTCGTACAGGGCTGACGGGCGCTGAAAAGATGCACTCAGTGGATTTTGACGTGATTTTTAAAAATACGGCGTCAATGCCCTATGTGCGTTTCCCTCATTTACCGCATACCCAGTGGCTGACCTGCAAGAATTGTCATCCGGCCATCTTTTTGCCTCAGCGGGGCGGAAATTTTGTGACGATGGCGGCAATTATGGAGGGTGAGTATTGCGGTGTGTGCCATGGCAAGGTCGCCTTTCCACCAATGGAGTGTAATCGATGCCACAGCGTCGCCCGGGAAAATGTCGGGTTGCGTTGATCTCGCTGCTAACCCGTGTTCTGTTACTGAATGGAGTCCTCGTGCTGCTGGTTGGTTGCAGTGTTGCCGAACTCGAAAGAGTGGCAACGGATGGTGGTTCCTTTGACGCTAGCCAGCCGATAGCCTCTCAGGCGAAAACCGGCACCAGCCCACTTCAGTCGGGCTCCGGACTATTGGCTGTCGAGTCGGTCATTATGCGGGGGCAACAGGATGTGCAAGGAACCGCCGGGCAGTTCCGACGCCTGGCAGTGGGTGCCGTCGAAGAGGTGGTATTGCAGCAACCTGTTGCCGTAGGCGGGGTCGACAATATCCTTTATATCGTCGATGCGACACTGAAGATCGTCTTTCAATATGATCTGACGGCCAAGCTGTTTCGTCCCATCAAGGAAGTTGCAGAGCACTTTACGGGCGACCCCGGCCGTATTTACGTTGCCAAAGACCATTCTTTTTATATCGTAGACACGCTGGGCAAGCAGGTGCTGCATTTCGCAGAGGATGGCAGCCTGCTGACCCGCTTTCAGGATCTGGCGAACCTGTCCCGGCCGATGGATGTGGTTGTCGATGAGTTGACGGGTAACGTCTTTGTGGCTGATGGGTCATTCAGCCATGTCATTGTCTTTAATTCTTTCGGCAGGGCAACGAGGGTGTTGGGACGGCGCGGTTCCGGTCCGGGGCGTTTTCGCGCCATTACCGCTCTGGCTGTCGGCTCGGACGGGCTCTATATTTTTGACCGTCTGGAGGAGCCGCCGGTTCAGGTGCTGACCTGGGATGGCGCTTTCCGTTACGCCTTTGGTGAAGATGCGTTGATATACCCGACTGCGGCGGCAGTTGATCGCGATCAGCGGGTTTATGTCAGCGATCAGTCTGACGATACGCTTCGGATATTCCAGGATGGCAATCTGCTGATGACATTCGGGGGTGCGGGATCGTCGCCAGGGCGCTTCCGAACTGTGTCCGGGCTATGGGTTAATGGTGACCGCCTATACGTTGCGGATAGCCTTAATCGGCGGGTTCAGGTACTGCGAATTAATCCAAATGCGGCAATACCTGCAGTCAGCGGAAGGTAATACACGTATGCATCGACTGTTTCTCTTTCTGCTGCTCGCGCTGCTTATCAGTGGTTGTGCCGAAACCCGGCAGGTTATGCGTTTTGCTGGGGCCGACCAGGAGCATGTTTGGCCATCGGCTCCGGAACCGCCACGCTACCGCTTTGTCGGTGAGCTGACCGGGGAAGGAAACTTTGAAGCCCTGGAAAAGGACAGTGCGGCGAATCGGGTGCGTGACTTTTTCAGCGCCATTGTTGGCTTGGGTAGCAAGGCCGGCTTTCGAAATATTTTACAACGCCCCCAGTCGGGGGTCGTCGACAGTGCGGGCCGCATTCTGGTGACAGATGCCTCCAGACTGGCCATTTTTGTCTTCGACCAGGCCGCAGGAACGCTATCGGTTTGGGATCAGGCAAGCAATACGACGAATTTTGCCTCACCTGTCGGGATCTCTGTTGCTGCAAATGGTGACATTCTCGTCGCCGATTCGGAACTGGCCGGGGTATTCCGGCTGAGTGCGCAGGGAAAACCACTGGCGGTGATCGGCCTGGGGGATCTCGCCCGACCCACTGGACTGGCTATCGACACCTCGACGGGTAAGATCTATGTTGCTGACACGGCAGAACACAACATCAAGGTGTTTGCCGATGATGGTCGTTTACTCGACATCTTTGGTCGTCAGGGAACCGGCAAGACAACCTTCAATGCCCCAACGCACCTGGCCTTTCGTGATGGGCAGCTGTACGTCACCGACACCTTCAATGCACGAGTGCAGGTGCTTGATTCGGACGGACATTTCCTGCGTTCCCTGGGGGAGCGGGGGCTTTATGTCGGTAATTTAGTAAGGCCAAAGGGGGTTGCCACGGACTCGGATGAGAATATCTATGTTATTGAGTCTTTTCATGATTACTTGCTAGTATACGACTCCAATGGTCAGTTTTTGCTGCCGATCGGTGGCACGGGGTCGGGGGTCGGGCAATTTTATCTGCCTGCGGGGGTTTGGACCGATAGCCATGATCGGATCTATGTCGCTGATATGTTTAACGGACGGGTCGTGGTGCTGCAGTATCTGACAGGCAAAAAACAGGATCTCTAAGGTCCTCCCGGCGCAGGCCTGCGGACGGGGCAAGGCGGTTCTGAGGGATGGCATGACACAGTTTAACACTAGGTTATACACCACGCGGTGTATCGTTCTTGTCTTGTTTGCTGTCTTCCTGGGGATAGAAAATGCCGCCGCAGGCTCCTTGCCCAGCAGCCGCATTTCCGATATTCGTAACACCAAGCACAATCTCTCGGCGAACCCGAGTGACGTCAATCGCAACGTGCAGGCAAGCGACAAT
>CAZTPE010000119.1:0-7758 GCA_964614545.1 uncultured Ectothiorhodospiraceae bacterium | reverse complement strand
CTGGCGCTGATCGGCATCGTGCTGCTGGTGTACATCCGGCCTTGAGAGGCTGGAGACTGGAGGCTGGATGCTGGAGGCTGGAGGCTGGAGGCTGGAGGCTGGAGGCTGGAGGCTTCAGGCTTGAGGCTGGAGGGGGACATTATTACGGCTTGGGTAGTCGTTCCGACCCTCCAGTCTCAAACCTGCAGCCTCAGGCCTCCAGCAACTCCGCAATCCGCCCCAGCAACGCGCGCGACGGCACTGGCTTGGGCATATAACCCTGAATGCCGATTTCCCGCGCACGCGCCTCGTCCACATCCTCGCTGTAGCCGGTACAGAGAATCACCGGCAGACCCGGCGACAGGGCCAGAAGCCGACGCGCCAGCTCCGCACCGGTCAGGTTCGGCATGGTCTGATCCGTGATCACCAGATCAAAGCGCCCAGATTGCTGCTGGAATATCTCCAGCGCCTCCGCGCCATCACTCGCCAGCACCGCCTCGTAACCGGCAACACTCAGCAACTCCTTGAGAAAGCCAGCCACAGAGGGTTCATCATCGACGACCAGAATACGGGCGGTACTGACGATCCCCCCAATATCCGTGCTGACAAGGGCATCAGCTGCCTGTTCCCCGATGGCCCCAGCGGAAGGCGGCAATAAAAGCCGGAATGTCGTTCCCTCGTCCTGCACGGATTCCACCAGAATATGTCCACCCACCTCATGCACGATACCATGTACTACGGAGAGACCCATGCCGGTTCCCTTGCCAATATCCTTGGTGGTAAAAAAAGGATCAAAGACCCGATCCAGCAACTCCTGATTGATGCCACCACCACTATCCTTGACGGATAACTCGATATAGTTACCTGACAAGACAGTCTCTCTGCAGGACTGGCACTCCAGCCTATTGTCATGTTCATTGGGAGAAAACAGGCGCACAGAAATACTCAGCTTGCCCTTGTTACACATGGCATCACGGGCATTGATACTAAGATTCATAATAATCTGCTGCAACTGCACCGGATCGATGTTGACGGCCAGAGGTTCATCATCCAGAACGATATCCAGCTCGATACTCGCCGGCAGGGTAAAACGCAGCATCTTGACAGTTTCCCTGATAATCGGCCTCAGTTCACTACGCTCGGCCTCGCCCTTGCGGATACGGCTGAAGGAGAGCATTTGCCCGACCAGGTCTCTTGCCCGCTCCCCGGCACGAATAACCTCATCCAGATACTCATCCAGCTCACTATCCGCCAAACCATCCGGCCGATCCAGCGCTAGCCCGGCATAACCCAGAATAGATGACAGCATATTATTGAAATCATGTGCAATGCCGCCACTGAGTTGTCCGACAGCCTCCATTTTTCTCGCCTGCAATAACTGGTTCTGCAAGTGCTCATGCTCTTCCCGGGTTCGTAGAGCGTCGATACCAAAGGCAAGATCATCAGACAGGTCAGTCAGTAACGTTACCTCATGACCACCAAAGGCCACAGCAACTGAAGAGATAATCGTCAGAATACCCTTTACTTCCTGACCGATGACCAGCGGCAACATCAATAGAGTAAATGCGGGCATGTTCTCACTCACGAGCAGATTGCGGTGAACACTCAGACCCTCGCCATCAAGTACCGCGGCAATGGCCTGTTGACCAATCTGCTGTTGAATCCGAGCCATGCTGTCACCAACATCATCCGCACTTTCCAGGCGGGACTGGGCAATCCGCCGCAGCTTGGTGTCATAGCCGGGCTCGACATAATCAACCCAGGCAGCACAATAGCCGGATATTTCCACGATGATACGACAGACCTCGGCAACAAAATCCATTTCATCCGTTTCCCGCACCAGCGCCTGATTACAGGCACTGAGGGCGCGCAGGGCCCGATTGCTGCGCAGCAGCAACTCTTCAGCGTTACGCCGGGTCGTGATATCCGTCGCCGTACCCGCAAAACGAACCACCTCACCACTTTTGTCCCTAACCGGATAGGCCCGGGATTTTATCCAGCGTATATGGCCACTGGGGCGAATAATCCGATATTCCGGAAACTCCACCGCATTATCCGCATCAACGTCGGCCTGCAGGATACTGGCTTCAATCATCGGCAAGTCATGCGCATGGATGGCGTCCAGCCAGGGGCGAGGTAACTCCACTTCGGCATCTTCCTCGGCCTGCCAGCCCCAAATATCATAAAACGCCGGACTCACATAAAAGCTGTGCGTCCAGTCCGGTGAAGCCAGCCAGAAAACATCGTCGACATTCTCAGCAAGCTCACTAAAACGCTGCTCACTGATACGCAAGGCCTCTTCGGCCTTACGACGTGCCACACGCTGCTCTGCTTCCTTCAGCTCACGTTTTACCACCGGGATGAGACGCTGAAGATTGTCCTTCATGACACAGTCACGCGCACCGGCACGCATAATATCCACCGCGGTTTCTTCACCAATACGCCCGGAAACCATAATCACCGGCAGATTGGGATCGACCTTCTGCAGGGTCATCACGGCCGACAATCCATCGAACCCGGGTATCTGATAATCGGTAATCGCCAGATCCCACTTTTCCTGCAGGGCCTCATCCAGAGAGGTCTTATTATCAACCCGGCAGTAGACAGGATTAAAACCTGCCTTACGGAACTCACGGAGTAGAAGTTCGCTATCGAACTCGGAATCCTCGACAAGAAGCAAGCGGATATCGGTAGGCAACAGCGGGATAGCGGTACCCTTGCAAGAAGAAGAAAGAGAGGAATTGGGAGAAGAGAACAAAGCGGGAGACCCGGCACTGCGGGGCATCATTCAGCCTCCGCCGGGTGAATTTCAGTATTGTCTGTCGCCATGGGATTAACAGGAAACAGCAAGCGGAAATTACTTCCCTTGCCGATATCTGAATCAACCAGAATATGCCCACCGCAACCATGCATGATGCCATGTACAACCGACAGCCCAAGCCCGGTACCCTGCCCTACTTCCTTGTTACTGAAAAAGGGGTCAAACACACGCTGCAGTGTCTCGGCATCAATTCCTCGCCCACTATCGCTGACGGACAGTTCGACAAAATCATCACTCAACCATTCGTGACAAGAGGCACAAGTTGCACGCATATCGCGTAGAAACTGCAAATTCAGGCAAATTTCTCCGTTTCCATCCATCGCCTCACGGGCATTGATACAAAGACTCATCACCATTTGATACATCTGATTCTGATCCACCAGAACCAGCGGAATTTCCTTGCCAAAATTCGTTTTCAGCATGGTACTGGCCGTCATGACGGGCTGTAGCATGCGGACAACATCATCAAGCATAACCCCCATCAGAGGTATCTTGCGTGAATCACTGTCGCCATTACTGAAAGAACGCAGACTGACCACCAAGTCGCGCGCCTCGATACCGGCCTGCTGGATATTCTCCAAAAACTCGTCCAACTGACCATCGCCCACGCCGGGAAACATTTCCCTCGCCAATTCCGTATAACCAAGAATAGCGGCCAGATAATTATTGAAATTATGTGCAATACCACCGGTCAGCTTGCCGATCGCCTGCATCTTGTGTGCACGCTGAATCTGTTGTGCCATACGCTCGCGCTCAGCCTGTTCACGGCGCGCCTGCTCCACTTCGATCTGCAAACGTACCAAGCGAGCACCAGCTTGCACTCGGGCCAACAAAATACGTGGAGTGACCGGTTTGGGAATATAATCATCGGTGCCGGATTCAAAGGCCTTAACCAATGAATCTTCGGCATCGTGGGAGGTCAACAGGATAATATAAAGCAACTGGCCGTTTTTTCGCTGGCGCAGTACTTGGCATAGTTCGAGGCCATCCATGCCATCCATTACCCAGTCAGTCAGCACGATCTTCGGATAGAAAGTATCCATCTTTTCCAGCGCCTGAGCAGCACTTTCGGCAGTCTGCACCAGATAGCCGGCCCCCATCAGATGCAGGGCGATCTCCTGCAACAGAAAGGGATCATCATCCACCACCAGAATGCGCAGATTTTTCGCGGGGGAGTGTTTCAGTAACTCTGCCATTGGCCTTCATCTTCCACGGCCTTGCCAGGCCTGTTAACCGATTATTTAATAGGCATCCCGTCTCTTTCAACAGACGAAAAACAGAGGTTTTCAACCATCTTTCAATGGATTTAAGGCATCTTCAGCGCCTCTGACACCGCAGACTTCAGCTCTTGCAAGCTAAAAGGTTTCTGTAGGATATGTAACGCTCCAACCAGCTTTGCAATGGGCAGATAATCAAATGAACCAGTAATTCCGCCGCCGCCCGAGATGGCCACAATACGAATCGACGGGAACTCTTTCTTCAGCTCAAGAATCATATCGATGCCATTTTTTTCCGGCATCACCAGATCCGTTATCAACAGATCCGGCCGGTGCTCGCGGTATTTTTTACAGCCCTGAGTTCCATTCTCCGCTTCGATAACCTCATGCTGTTCCACCGACAACATTTTTACCAGCAGACCACGTATCTGCGCATCATCATCAACGACCAGTATCTTTGCCATATTAAAATAACTCCACTTCACTCTCATCCATGTTGTGCTGGTGGATAGGGGATTTTTCAAGCATCTCTGCCGACTCATCAAAATTTACGTGCAACTGAGCAATCCGTTCCTGTAGTTGCCGCTCAATCTCTGCACCCTCATCGGACAACAACCCCGAGCGCAAGCCATCGGCCGTACCGAGAAATTCGTGAAAGGCCTGTAATCGCTTGCGCATGTGATCAACCAGCTGCCGGGTCATATCCTCGAATTGCAGCGAGCGCACGGCGATCGCCACATTCTGGCCAATCTCTTCAGACATGCCCGAAACCTCGCGCAGCTGATCCGCCATGCCGGCATTAATGTTCGTCACTTCCTGCATCAACTCCGCGACACGATCCTTGGAATTCAACGTCATTTCCATATCACGCGAGGCCATACGTGCGACGATGACGCTGGCCTGATCCATGCTACCGCGCGTTTTGGCATACTCTGCGCGAATCTGACTGCTAAATTCATTACTGCGCAGAGACAGCGCCCGCACCTCATCGGCCACCACCGCAAAGCCCCTGCCCGCTTCACCCGCACGGGCGGCCTCAATAGCCGCATTCAGCGCCAACAGGTTGGTTTGCGAGCTGATGCCATCGATCTCGCCGAGCATTTTCTCCACCGTGCTGATCTGATCCTTCATCTCGATGAACACATTGACCATCTCGACACTGCCGTCACGCATGGCGGTAATGCTTTCGACGAACATCTGCACCAGCTCCGATGCCTCACTGGCCAGCGTGCTGATGCCGGAACTATCGCCGGTATTGTCCGCCACGCGCGCCACCAGTGAGCGTGTCAACGTCTCCTGCTCGCGCGACTGACTTTCCAGCCCGGAAAAACTCTGCATCAGTCCACTGATGGCATCACCCTGCAAGTTCTGCACCTGCAGTAATTCCCGGTCGAGGTGGTCAAACTGCCGCTCCATCTCCTCTGCAGAGCGTTGCATGAGCTGCTGAAAGTCTTCACGCATCCTGGAGGAAAAATGCAGCTGCTCATCGGCCTGCATCTCACGCCCGGCCTGCATGTGGGTCAGTAGACGCAAATGCATCAGCCACAGCCCGGTCAACACCACCAATACAACATAGGCTACGACCTGCCCCGGCCAAAACCACATGATCCCGGCGGCGGGTAACAGGAGAAAACCCGGCCAATAAGTTCGTAACCATGAATCTTTTTTCATGCCTTATAATTCCCGCTTTTTCTCTCTGTGCATACAACGGCGGACAGGCAGCAAACTTTAATGGAGACAATCAGTTATCTCGCAGCGCGAAATGAAAGAAACACCTGTAGGAATTGGCCTACAAGGCAGCAGGAATTTCCCTACACGCCGATAAGAAAGCGGGGCTGCCCAAGCACCGACAGGTTCTGTAAACAAACGACGAGGGGCAGCAGGCGACATGCAAGACGCCAGAAAAGCCGGTCAGTATTTCTGCCGCAGCTCCAGCAACATACCGTTACGCTGCATCTGCAACTGGCTGAGAAAGGACATGCCCAGTAATATCTGCTGCGGAAAACCTCCCTCCAGCACCACCGCACCAATATTGTGCATCTTGATGCCACCGACACTGACCTCGTTCAGCTCGACGAACCAGGCCTGGCTGCGGCCGGATGCCGTATCCACCGCCACGGGTTGGCCACGCAGCAAGTAGTCCACGCCCAGACGCCGCGCTTCGATCGCATTCATCGCCACCGTCGTGGCACCCGTATCCACCAGAAACTGAACCGGCTGGCCGTTGATGGCACCCGGCGTGTGATACATACCCCGCGGATCCGGGGCAATGGTAACGATTTCCAGTTTGGGCTGCACATAGCGGGTGTTGATGGGGGCCTGTCCCAGGCGAAGGCGGTATTGCCGACCATCAAACCCGACGGTCGCCACATCGCCCTTGAGTGACAGCAAATGCAGTCCGGAGGGCTTCCGCTCACCTACCGTCAGCACGGCACGTTGACCATTGACGTTAATCACGGCCTTGCTGCCGAGCAGTGCCTCCAGCGCCAGACGTGGCGGTGCTGGAGTGACAGAAATAGGCAGAGAAATGTCCGCCGGAGGCTCTGCAGCCAGTAATGCCACTGAGGGCAGGAAAAGACAAATCAGGTACAAGTGTGGTGTGTTTTTTGTGACCGCAGAAATCCACACATTTATCATCAAACCTATCCCTTATTCCGAAGATTCCACCGTGCAAACGGCGGCACTACAGCCAATATAGCATTCCACGTGAAACAGGGAAAAGTGCCGAAAAAAACAGGAAAGACTGCGGCGAACGGAGAGACGATCAACAGGTATGAATCGTCAGGGTGCGGCCTGATAAGCGACCACAACGGTATTAACCGAACCCCTTTCACCGGCTTGGGCGATCATCGTCAGTGCAACTCCCACTGACACGACAATGAGTAAGGCGGCCATCAGATCCAGCTTAAAAGACTTTTTTGGGCGATTCATGGGACGACTCCAGCGAGCGTCTCATCTCCCGTCAGTGGCTACACAGGCGCTGAATTCAACCCGGGGAGGCGCTCTCATCAGAACTATCGACCGGAAAACGCTCAACTGTAGAGAAACCGTTCACATTTCATAACCTTGAACCCGTAGTTTAGTGCACGTCCTTGATTCCCAGCACCACATCCATGACATTGGTGCCCGTGGGCCCGGTGCGCAGCAGATCGCCGCTGGCCTGCAAAAAGCGCCCACTGTCGGCCCCGGCGCAGGGCCTCACCGGCATCCTCCCCAGGGCCACCACTGCCATCGGTACCGGCGCACAACAGGCTACAACGGGAATCCCCCGCCAACACCGTGGCCGCAGCCAGGGCCAGATGCTGGTTACGGCCGCCCCGCCCTGGCCGTTCGGGCAGGCGCACACTGGTCTCACCACCCCAGATGTGCAAACCGGCAGGGCCATCACGCAGCTGCTGCACCAGGGATTGGCCGCAGGCCGCCGCGTTCCCTGACAGGGGCGTGGCATGCCCAAACACCGTATAACCCAGCCCACAGCCGGCATCCGCCGCTGCCGCCAGCGCATCATTCAGCCTTGCGATGATGTGGCTCTCGACCGTGGCAAAACAGGCATCATCGGGGCCGGTGCCAACAGACCGGAGCCGATCACTCCCGGAACATCGTCCGGCACGTCGGAGATCATCAGGCACAGACTGTACCGCCAGTACATCCGCCGCCCCCTGTGCCATGCTGCCCGGTAGATCGCCAACAAGTGTTGCCTTGATGAGCCAGGCATGAGATGTCTCCGTCTTTACTACCTAG
>CAZTPE010000118.1:0-7805 GCA_964614545.1 uncultured Ectothiorhodospiraceae bacterium | reverse complement strand
GCCTGTCCCGCGGCGATGCTGAGCAGGCTGTAGGCCAGTACCGACATCAGGATATGCAGTTTTAATTCCATCGCCTGGGCGGTCATCAGGGTGTGTTCGCTGGGGAACAGGACTTCGGCGAGGACGGCCAGTCCGGCGATGGGTAACAAGATGACGCCCAGATTTTCCACCGGATTCGACAATGCGGCCAGCAGGATCAGCAGGGCGATCAGCCAGGTGATCAGTGATACGGCGTTGATGAAGCCGATATTCAACCCTTCCGGCACAAACAGACTCTGGTAGAGCAGCACGGCATGCAGCAGCACGGCGATGAGACCGATGAGGATAATGTGGTTCTTGCGCAGTTTACCGGGGCCTGCGTCTGTCCCCCCCTCGCGGAACAGGCGTTTGGCAAGCAGAAGCCCGGTAATGAAATACAGGGCGGCGGCAATAGCGGCAATGACGTAGTGGCTCATGGTGTGCTGGAGAGTGGGGGCTGGGTTTGGGGAATAGGGGTGTATTAGGTCGTTTTCATGGCGGGTTTGTCAATATCTGCTGGCATGTTCACATCTTTGGGCGTCGGGGGAGCGGGAAACTCAATATGTCCGCAGTATTGCCGATAATGCCTTCAGATTATAGCGCAGTGAGTGTCTCGCAGGCTGGTGAATTGCGCGATCTTCAGGTAAGTTCGGGGAAAAATTAAGAAAGAGGAGGCTAGTGTAGAGTAAGGATATCGCTGGAGGTCGCTGCGAAGAGTTCTGTGTTCAGGACATTTCGGGCGGATATACAGTCGGAATGTTTGCGCCTGATTAGAGACGCCACCATACCGTTGTTTCAGGCAGATACGCTTAAATCACACGGCTTCCGCGTCATTGGTGAACTATGAAATTGCGCGTGCTGGGGTGTAGTGGCGGTGTAGGGAATGCGCTGCGAACCACCTCACTATTGATTGATGACGATATCCTGATCGACGCAGGCAGCGGTGTGGGTGAGCTATCGCTGGAAGAATTACGCAAGATCCGTCACGTTTTCCTGACCCACTCCCATCTGGATCATTTTTCCTTCCTGCCCCTGTTGGTGGACAGCATTTTCCCCAGCATCAGTGAGGCCGTGATCGTGCATGCCCAGCCGGTGACGCTGGAAGCCCTCAAGACACACGTCTTCAACTGGACCATCTGGCCGGATTTCTCCCAATTGCCGACGCCCGCCAATCCGGTGATGCGCTACGCGCCGCTGGTGCCGGGGGATATCATCGAGCTCGATGGGCGCCATATCGAAATGATTGAAGTGAAGCACATCGTGCCCGGTGTGGGGTATCGCGTAGAGTGCGCCGGCGGCGTCTTTGCCTTCAGTGGTGACACCTCCACCAATGACAACCTCTGGCAGGTGCTCAACGCACGGGAGCGGTTGGACCTGCTGCTGGTCGAGGCCGCCTTCTCCAATGCCGACGAGGATCTGAGCCACAAGGCCGGACACTATACCCCGCGCCTGCTGGCCGAAGATCTGAAGAAGCTGAAGCATTCGCCGGCCATCCACATCAGTCACACCAAGCCCGGCCAGGAAGAGCTCATCCTGCGGGAGTGCCGCGAGGCGATTACTGATCGCCCAATCTATCCCCTGCACAGCGGGCAGATTTTCGAACTCTGATTCCCGTCTGCGTTTTCTCCTTTTTCGCTGGATAGCCGTCGATCCGCCGCACGGCGCGGATTCGGGTATAATTTCCCGCCTTGTTTCCCGTAAATCCACGCGGGCAACGTGAACTCACAGGATTCAGCCCATGTTCGACAGCCTTTCCGACCGGCTAAACCGCACCCTGAAAAGCATCCGCGGCCAGGGCCGCATCACCGAAGCCAACGTCAAGGACACCCTGCGCGAGGTGCGCATGGCGCTGCTGGAGGCCGACGTGGCCCTGCCGGTGGTGCGCGTGTTCGTCGACCACGTGCGTGAGCGCGCCCTCGGCGAAGAGGTGATGCAGAGCCTCTCCCCCGGCCAGGCGATGATCAAGATCGTCCGTGAAGAGCTGGAAAAGGTCATGGGCGAGGCCAATGAAGAACTGGACCTCAGCACCCGCCCGCCGGCGGTGATCCTCATGGCCGGTCTGCAGGGCTCGGGCAAGACCACCAGCGTCGCCAAGCTCGCCCGTTGGCTGCGCGAGCGCAAGAAAAAATCCGTGCTGGTGGCCAGCGCCGACGTTTACCGTCCCGCCGCCATCGACCAGCTGGAGACCTTGGCCAGGGAAGTCGAGGTCGACTTTTTCCCCAGTAACCCCTCACAGGACCCGGTGGAGATCGCCACCGCCGCCATCGAGCAGGCGCGCAAGACCATGAAAGATGTGGTCATCATCGATACCGCCGGCCGCCTGCACGTCGACGAAGAGATGATGGGTGAGATCAAGCGCCTGCATGCCGCCATCGACCCGGTGGAGACCCTGTTCGTGGTCGACAGCATGACCGGCCAGGACGCCGCCAACACCGCGCGCGCCTTCGACGAGGCCCTGCCGCTCACCGGCGTTATCCTCACCAAGACCGATGGTGACGCGCGTGGCGGTGCGGCGCTGTCCATCCGTCACATCACCGGCAAGCCCATCAAGTTTCTCGGCGTGGGCGAAAAGACCACCGCGCTGGAAGCCTTTCATCCTGACCGGCTCGCCTCGCGCATCCTCGGCATGGGCGACGTGCTCAGCCTTATCGAAGAGGCCGAACAGAAGGTTGACCGCAAAGAGGCCGAGAAACTGGCGAAAAAGGTCGCCAAGGGCAAGGGCTTCAACCTGGAAGACTTCCGCAGCCAGTTGCAGCAGATGCAGAACATGGGTGGCATCGGTGCGCTGATGGACAAGATGCCGGGCATGGCCAATGTGCCTGAGGCGGTAAAAAACAACATCGACGACAAGCAGTTCAAGCGCCTGGAGGCCATTATTAATTCCATGACGCCGCACGAGCGTCGCTTTCCTCAGGTCATCAAGGGCTCGCGCAAGCGCCGCATCGCCACCGGTTCCGGCACCCAGGTGCAGGACGTCAACCGCCTGCTCAAGCAGTTCACACAGATGCAGAAAATGATGAAAAAGATGAGCAAGGGCGGCATGGGCAAGATGCTGCGCGGCCTGAAAGGGCGCATGCCGCCGGGGATGCCTTTTTAATTCTGCCATGTAGGGTGGGCATTGCCCACCGCATCCGGCCATGAATAATGCGCAATGGTGGGCAGTGCCCACCCTACGGTGGGGCAAAGCGATTCAGGTCGGACGAGCCTGCGCCAGTTTGCCCAGAAAGATAATCGCGGCCTCCAGTCGCTCATCCCAGGGCTGCGCGCAATTGATGCGGATGAAATTGGCG
This sequence comes from uncultured Ectothiorhodospiraceae bacterium, assembly GCA_964614545.1. Taxonomy (GTDB): domain Bacteria; phylum Pseudomonadota; class Gammaproteobacteria; order SZUA-152; family SZUA-152; genus DRQN01. The sequence continues at coordinate 4,497 of CAZTPE010000118.1, read as the reverse complement.
TATTTTTGCGAGGCGGAAAAGATCGGGCCGGGGGCGATACTGATGCCCTTTGCCAGTGCCTGGTGAAAGATGGCCATTGCGTCCGTGCCTTCGGGCAGTTCCACCCAGATCACAAAACCACCAACCGGCTGCGTCACCCGGGTGCCCTCAGGGAAGTGCTGGCTGACGGCCCGGGTGATGCGCGCGACCTGGCGCGCATACTGGCCGCGCACCTGACGCAGGTAGCGGTCGTAGCCGCCGCGCTGCAGAAAATCGCTGATGGCCAGTTGCGGTAGCGTGGGTGTTGCCAGGCTGGTGATATATTTCAGATACTCAATCTGCTCCTGGTATTTTCCCGGCACCACCCAGCCCACCCGCAGGCCCGGCGACAGGGTTTTGGAAAAGGAGCTGCAATAAAGCACGTTGTCGCCCGCATCAAAGCTTTTCGCGGCGGCAGGGCGGTGGTGATCGAAGACAAGGTCGCCGTACACATCGTCTTCTATCAGTGGGATGTGGTGCCTGTCGAGCAGTTTTACCAGCGCCTGCTTGTCGCCCTCCGGCATGCAGTAACCCATCGGGTTATTGAAATTCCCCACAATGGCGCAGGCCTTGACGGGCCATTGCTCGATGGCAAGTTTCAGGGCGTCCAGACTGATGCCGTGTTGCGGGTGGGTGGGGATCTCCAGCGCCTTCAGTCCCAGTGATTCGACCACCTGCAAGAGCCCGTAAAATGTCGGTGATTCCAGCGCAATGATGTCTCCCGATTTAGCGACGGCCCGCAGGCAAAGCGTCAATGCTTCCTGGCAGCCACTGGTGATGACGATCTTGGATGGTGCGACCTGACAGTCCGCGTCCAACATGCGGCGGGCGATCTGCTGGCGCAGCTCCGCGCTGCCGGGCGGGAATTCATAGCTGGCGCTGCGCTGTTGCTGGTGGCGGGTGACGGCCAGCAAGGCCTGATTGATGGCCCGGGTCGGCAGAAAGCTGTGGTGTGGGATGGCCGCGCCCAATTGAATCATGCCGGGCTGACGCGTGGCCTGGCTCAGTTGCATGGCCATCTGCTGTCCAGTGATGCGGGCAGGTTTTGGCTTGGGGTTCGTCATGGCCGGCTGTTGCGGCGCCTGCCACACGGATGTGCGCACATAATAGCCGGAGCGGGGACGGGCCTGAATCAGTCCGCGGTCTTCCAGCAATTGGTGGGCCTGCATGATGGTGGATATGCTGACGCTGAACTGTTCACTCAGCTTGCGCACCCCCGGTAGCCGCTCGCCGGGCAGATAAACGCCCTGTTCAATCTGTTTGGCAAGTCCATCGGCGACCTGTTCGTAGCGTTTCATCGGTGTTCGCTTTCCCGTTTCATGACAGTTCCCGCAAAAAAATACAGTACAGCTCTGCACTTGGCGAATCTGTGCCGTATCAGTTTCTATAAGTCTGGATCTGTACTGATTTGAGTGTGGCAGCTAGAGTGGTGAAGATCAAAGCGGTTACGGGGATGTAGGGGATGTCCAGTGCGTCACCGGCTGCGGCAACGAGGGTGGGAGCGGCTTCAGCCGCGAACAGAGGTTGCCGTTTCTTCGCGGCTAAAGCCGCTCCAATGAATGGAGATGATCGGATGGATTGCAACAAGGGAGCGCCGGAGTCGCTGTGCTGGCTGAACGGCGAGATCATGCCGGTGACGCAGGCACGTATCCCCGTTTTGGATCATGGCCTGTTGTACGGCGATGGTGTTTTTGAAGGTATTCGTTTTTACCGGGGGCGCGCCTTTCGTTTGCAGGAACATCTGCATCGCTTGAGTGATTCCGCGGCGGCCATTGGTTTGCCGCTGCCACTTGATCAGGAGGCCCTGGCAGCGGCCGTCGCTGACCTGATCGAGGCATTTGCTGTGCCCGAGGGTTATTTGCGACTGGTGGTGACCCGGGGAGAGGGGCCTCTGGGACTTGACCCCACGCCCTGCAAGCGGGGCAATGTTTTCATCATTGCGGCGCAGATGGCGCTGGTCGATGCAGAAAAATGCCGTCGGGGGATTCGCGTTATTATTGCCGCCACCCGGCGTCTGCCGGTGGATGGCCTGGATCCACGCATCAAGAGCCTGAACTATCTCAATCACATTCTGGCGCGGATGGAAGCTGGCAATGCCGGCGCGCAAGAGGCGATACTGCTTAATGCGCGTGGCCACGTTTGCGAGGGGAGTGCGGACAATGTATTCATCGTCAGGAATGGTGCCCTGCTGACGCCGCCGGTGAGTGATGGCGTGCTGGATGGTATTACCCGGCGTGTGATCATCGAACTTGCGGCACAGGCGGGCATTGTGTGCCGGGAGCAAACCCTGGCCCCCTATGACCTGTACACAGCTGACGAATGTTTTCTCACGGGTACCGGTGCGGAACTGATTCCCGTGCGTGAAATTGATGGGCGGTTGCTGAAACAGTGTCCGGGAAGTGCCTACACTTGCCTGCAGCAACAATTTCATGCGTTGATCAGGCAGGATCTAGATCCTACAAACCAATGATGGTAAGGAGTGGGCAATGATTACTGTGGGTATTGTCGGCGCTTCGGGGTATATGGGCGGCGAGGTCTTGCGGGTACTGATGGATCATCCGGAGGTCGACATTGCCTGGGCGACCAGCCGCGCCGGTGGCCGCATCGAGGAATGTCACCCGAATCTTTACGACAGCGGGATTGAGCTGATTCACCCCGACCGGGTAACACCCTGCGATGTGGTTTTTTTGGCGTTGCCGACAGAGGCCTCGATCCGCGAATCGGCCAGATTCCTGTCGATGGGTGCCAAGGTCATCGATCTGGGTTCTGCCTTCCGCTTGCAGGATCGCGCCACCTGGGAACGTGTCTATGGCCAAAAACACGGCCAGTGGACGCTGGCGGAACAGGCGGTATACGGCATCAATGAACTGCACAGGGCCGATGTTGAAAATGCCTCACTGATTGCCAATCCGGGGTGTTTTTCCTCGGCGGCCATTCTGGCCTTGGCGCCCTTGATGGCGGAGGGCCTGGTCGATACGGAGAAACTGGTGGTGACCGGCATATCGGGTACTGCCGGCGCTGGGGCGGAGTTATCGCGCGCGGCACATCACCCGGAAATCGGCAATAATCTGCTGCCGTACAATGTGGTGGGGCATCGTCACAGCTTCGAAATGGAACAGGAACTGTCGTTACTGGCCGGGCAAGCTGTGTCTGTGCATTTCACGCCGGTCTATGCACCCATCGTGCGCGGCATACTTGCTGTGTGCCATGCGTTTCCGCTAAAGAGTACCGACCGGGATGCCTTGCTTGAGCGATACCGCGCGTATTACCAGGATGCGCCCTTTGTGAAGGTCTACGATCTGCCCAAAGAGGCCAACGCCGCCTGGCAGTACAAGCCCTATCCCTGGGTGAGTTCGGTCGTGGGGACCAATTACTGTTTTATCGGTCTGGACTATGATGCCGAACGGGGGCGTATCAGCGTGCTGAGTGTGCTGGACAGCATTGGCAAAGGCGGCGCCCAGGTTGGCATCGAGAACATGAATCTGATGTGTGGCCTTGAGCGTTCAACCGGGCTGCAACGCCGGGGTCTTCATCCGTAGTGCCGGGAGACATACATAAAGCCTGAGAGGCGTTTCATTCTGCGCTGTTTTCACGTAGAATACGCCGCCTTTAGCAATCCGCCATCCAGAGGATAGCGGATTGTTGTTTGCGCAACTGTTTTAATTCTTGCGTTGAAACAGTCTTGAATCATGAACTTACTTCGGGGAATGAAAACGTAATGGTAACCATTCGTTTATCTCGTGGCGGCGCCAAGAAGCGTCCTTTTTACCACATTGTCGTGACCGACAGCCGCAACAAACGTGACGGTCGTTTTATCGAGCGTCTGGGGTTTTTCAACCCGGTGGCACGTGGCGCGGAAGAGACGCTGCGCATCGACAGCGAGCGCGTCGAGCACTGGCTGTCCAAGGGCGCCAAGGCCTCTGATCGTGTCAGCCAGTTGCTGAAGCAGAGCGCCAAGGCCGCTGCCTGAGCCTGAATTGTTGTACGGCGCTGGCGGCTGCGCATGAGCAAGTCTGACCCGGCGTGGATCACGGTCGGGCGCATCGGCGCCCCCTACGGCGTGAAGGGCTGGGTCAAGATCCAGTCTCACACCGAGATCCCCAGTAATATTCTGGACTACGATCCCTGGTATCTGCGGCCGGAGAAGGCCGCCGATGCCGACTGGCGAGAGGCCCGTCTCGATGGCGCGCGCGTACATGGCAAGGGTGTCGTGGCCAAGTTTGCCGGCTGCGACGACCGTGATGCCGCTGTCCTGATGCGTGGGCAGGAGATCGCGGTTCGGCGCGAGCAGCTGCCGGCGGCGGAAGAGGGCGAGTATTACTGGATCGACCTGGTCGGCCTGCGTGTCGAGACTCTGGACGGCACTGAGCTGGGACGTGTGGATCATCTCATGGCCACCGGCGCCAATGACGTGCTGGTGGTGGCTTGGCGATGAAACGCTCGAAATAGAAACAATCTTAGAGCGGATGATTCGTTATC
>CAZTPE010000117.1:3603-7808 GCA_964614545.1 uncultured Ectothiorhodospiraceae bacterium | reverse complement strand
CCCTGCCGGCCTTCGCGGGTGGAGTTGAAAATAACCGAGGCGTCGTCGGATTGACGCAGCAGATCCAGACAGGCGCGTGTCATCAGGTAGGCGGCGTTAAGGTTGACCTGCATCACCCGTGACCACAGGGCGAGGTCGTAGTGGTCGAGGGGCGTGAGCGTGCCCAGCATGCCCGCAGCGTGCAGGATGCCGTCCAGCCGTCCGAATTCATCGTGCAGCATGTCCGCGACCTTGACATAGTGCTCGGGCGAGGCCTTTTCCAGATCCAGCGGACAGATGGCTGGGCGGGGCTGCCCGGCCTCGACGATGGCATCGTAGACCTTTTCCATTTTTACCTGACGATTGTCCAGTAGTGCTACGGTGGCGCCGTGTGCCGCAAAGGCCTTGGCGGCTGCGCTGCCGATGGCGCCGGCGGCGCCGGTGACGAGGATGATGCGGTCTTTGAGTAAGTCAGGCTGGGGTTGGTAGTCTTTCATGGTGTTGCTGTCCGCCTTGGTTTTTGGGAGGGCTTAGTGTCATTAGTGAGTGCGCCAGGCAATCCATAGCTTGTGCAGTGGGCTCAGTGAGATCTGTTCATTCAATACTCGGCAGCGGTTTTTCTGCAGCTTGTTGAGCATGGCGCGGTAAATGGCGCACAGGATCAGGCCGTATCGCTGTGTGGCGCGGTCCTGTGTCGGCAACAGGCCCAAGGCCTGCTCGAAATAGTCGTCGGCACGGGCAATGTGTGCAGCCAGCAGGCCCTGCATGTTATCGCTGCAGCGTGGCTGATTGAAGTCTTTTTGTGCCACGCCATGCTGTGACATCTCATCGCGGGGCAGATAGATCTTCCCGCGCCGGCTGTCGGTGTGGATATTGCGCAGAATATGACTGAGCTGGATGGCGCTGCCCAGCTTGCGGGCATAATCGAGCGTTTCCTGCCGCTGGAAGGTGCAGATCTTCGCCGTGAGTTGCTGCAGAGTTCCCGCAACGTGCTGGCAATAGATGTCCAGTTCGGCGAAGGAGGGGTAAGCCACTTGTCGCAGATCCCGTTCGTAGCCATCGATGATTTGCAGAAACTGCACCTGCGGCAGGTCAAACGCCGTCATCGCCGGTTGCAAGGCCAGGCACACCGGGTGCGTCGCGTTGCCCGCATGGGCGCGGGCGATTTCCGTGCGCCACCATTGCAGTGTTTGCAAGGCGATGTCGTCATCGCGGCAGTCGTTCACGACCTCCCTGATTTCCAGCCCGAAGGCATGCACGGCGATGATGGCGCGGCGCTGGGCCGGCGCTTGATGCAGCAGGCTGTAATAGAGACTGGAGCCACCGGGGGCGGCTTTGTCCTGGCAGTAATCGTCAGGGGTCATGGGTTGGGGGGCGTTCGTCCGGGCGTGGGGAAGAAATACTGTGCGGCGGATAGTGGTCAGCGGATTGCGGCGCTATTATACGCAGCAAAGCAAGTAACGCCTATTGAGGATAAGACATGCACAGTCTTTGGAATGATGCCGAGGCCCGGGCCTGTGGTGAGGATGCGCTGAAGCTGCGGGTTTATACATCACGGTTGCTGGGGCGCGAGCCCTCGCTGGTACTGCACGGTGGTGGCAATACCTCGGTGAAGGCCGAGGCCCGGAACCTCTTCGGCGATGCGGAATCCGTGCTCTACGTCAAGGGCAGTGGCTGGGATCTGGCCACCATCGAGGCCGAGGGCTTCGCTCCGGTACGTCTCGATGTGCTACAGCGCATGGCCACGCTGCCTGAACTCTCCGATCCGCAGATGGTGCGCGCCCAGCGTGCGGCGATGACCGATCCCTACGCCCCCAATCCCTCGGTGGAGGCCATCCTGCACGCCATCATTCCCTTCAAATACGTCGACCACACCCACGCCGATGCGGTGGTGACCCTGACCAATACTCCCGACGGTGAGGCGCGCATCCGTGCACTCTATGGCGAACGTGTGTTGGTGGTGCCTTACGTCATGCCCGGCTTCGTGCTGGCGAAGAAGGTCTGGGAAATGACCGCCGACATCGACTGGTCGCAGCTCGACGGCATGGTGCTGATGAACCACGGTGTGTTCAGTTTCGCCGACGATGCGCGTGCGAGCTACGAGCGCATGATCGTGCTGGTGAGCCAGGCCGAGGAGGCGCTGGCGGCCGAGGGGGCGACGGTGGTCTGCGCTAACGATGAGCCGGACACACCGCAGCCGGATGAGTTGCTGGCACTGAGCGAACTGCGTCGCGCCGTGTCCACTGCCCGTGGCACGCCGATGGTGTTGCACTGGGATCGCTCCGCCGAGGCACGCGGCTTCAGCGCCCGCGACGATGTGGCCGATATCGCCACCCACGGCCCATTGACCCCGGACCACGTCATCCGTACCAAGCGCGTGCCGCTGATCGTGCGCGAGGGCGCCGAGGCCGACACCGCCCGCTACGCCGACGAATATCGCACCTACTTCGAGCGCAATGCCACTCCCAACCTGACCTGCCTCGACCCCGCGCCGCGTTGGGCGGTGTGGCCCAGCCACGGCACCCTGGCCTTTGGCGCCAGTGTGAAAGAGGCCGGCATCATCGCCGATATCAGCCGTCACACCGCCGCCGCCATCCAGCGTGCCGAGTGTCTGGGCGGCTGGCGCGCACTGCCGGAGCGCGACATCTTCGAGGTGGAATACTGGGATCTGGAGCAGGCCAAGCTGCGCAAGGCCGGTAGGCCTGCTGAATTCGCCGGCAAGGTGGCGTTGATTACCGGTGCCGCCAGCGGTATCGGCCGCGCCTGTGCCGATACCCTGCATGCGCGCGGCGCGGCGGTGGTGGCGCTGGATATCGACCCCGCCGTGGCGCAACACTTCGACGCCACCGACCGTCTCGGCATCGTCTGTGACATCACCGACAGCGCCGCCATGCAGGCCGCCGTGGCACAGGCCGTGATGCGCTTCGGCGGGCTGGACGTGGTGGTCAGCAATGCCGGCAATTTCCCCGCCAACCTGCGTATCGAGGCGATGGACGCCGAGGTTTGGGAACGCAGCCTGCAACTCAATCTCACCGCTCATCAGCGCCTGCTGCAATACTGTATCCCCTACCTGCAACGTGGCCTGCAACCGGCGGTGGTTCTGATGGCATCAAAAAATGTGTTGGCGCCGGGGCCGGGTGCTGCGGCCTATTCCGTGGCCAAGGCCGGTCTCACTCAGCTGGGCCGGGTGGCGGCGCTGGAGCTGGCGCCGCAGGGTATTCGCGTCAACATGCTGCACCCGGACGCGGTATTCGATACCGGTATCTGGACCGACGAGGTCATTGCCAGCCGCGCCAAGCACTACGGCATGACGCCGCAGGAATACAAGACCAAGAACCTGCTGAAAGTGGAGATCACCTCCGCCGACGTGGCCGACATGGTCTGCGCCCTGGTCGGGCCCCTGTTCGCCAAGACCACCGGCGAACAGGTGTCCATCGACGGTGGTAATGATCGGGTGATTTGATGGTGATTGAACAGGAACCCGGTAACGATGCGGTTCGCTACCGCTTACCAGCATCCTATGTCGATGATCGAAACAACTTTACACGCCAGCTTGCAACGAGTAACGCGGATCAATCTGACGGTTTTAAAAGCGGTGGTTTTAAACCTTTGATCGGGGCAACGATTCACCATGGAGAATACGCATTGTGCGCACGGCGCACGCTACGGGCAGGTGTAGTGTGCGCCGCGCGCACAATATGGATAGGCATCTTCCCGTGAATTTCATGACCTTGAAGCGTGCTAAATAGTTGCTGATCGGGACAAATAAATACAGGAAATTAAAGGAGAAGCAGCATGATAAGGGGAAGTTGTCTGTGCGGCGTCATTGCATACGAAGTGGCGCCGTTGACCGGAAAAATATTTAACTGCCATTGTTCGCAGTGCCGAAAATCACACGGTGCGGCCTTTGCGACCCAGGCCTTCGCAGACGGTAAAACGCTGAAGTTATTAAAAGGTGAAGAATTCCTGAAGGAGTATTCAGGGCATGGTGGTGTTCGGGCCTTTTGTTCGGTTTGTGGCTCAAGGCTAATGAATTATGCGCCCGATAAAAGCCTGTATTTAAGCGTCGCATTGTCGTGTGTGGATGGCGATGAAGATGGAAAACCCTATGCGGGTAAACCTGTTGCGCACGCCTTTGTGGATTCGAAGGCCGCGTGGCATAGGCCATCTGAAGATATTCCTTCGTATCCGGGCATACCGGATGGGGCATTGGACTGATTGGTGAC
>CAZTPE010000117.1:1379-3503 GCA_964614545.1 uncultured Ectothiorhodospiraceae bacterium | reverse complement strand
AACAAACATGGCGAGTCCTCTGATATTGGTGGTGGAAGATGAACCAGCGGTCCGCGACATGATTGGCCTGACGCTGGAGCAGGCCGGTTATGAATGGGTGACGGCGGGCGATGTGCCCGAGGCGCGATGCCGTCTGGCCGATGCACGGCCGGATCTGGTGCTGCTGGACTGGATGCTGCCGGGGCAGCAGAGCGGGCTGGACTTTGCCCGCCAGATGCGCCGCGAGGAGCTGACCCGGGATCTGCCGGTGATTCTCCTCACCGCGCGTGATGCCGAAGATGACAAGATCCGTGGGCTCGATGTGGGCGCGGACGATTATGTCACCAAGCCGTTTTCTCCGCGTGAACTGCTGGCACGCATCAAGGCCCTGCTGCGGCGCTCCGGGCAGATCGATGATGAGGGCGTGATCCGCATTGGCGGCCTGACACTGGATTCCACTTCATATCGTGTGCTGGCCGGAGATGAAAATATTGCACTCGGGCCGACCGAATTCAAACTGCTGAGTTTTTTCATTCACCACCCGGACCGGGTCTATAGCCGTGACCAGCTTCTGGATCGGGTATGGGGCAGCAATATCTACATCGATGACCGAACCGTGGACGTGCATGTACGGCGTCTGCGCAAGGCCCTGTCACCCCATGGCTGCGACCGCCTGATCCAGACAGTGCGCGGTGTCGGTTACCGGTTCTCAGAGCACTAGTGCGCAACCCTTGGATCAGCGAAGCCTGGCGTGGCGGATTTCTGCTCGGCGGGGCCTGGTTTATCGGCTGGCTGATCGGCCGGCCGGAGACTCTGCTGCTGATTGCCATGAGCGCTTATCTGGCCTGGCATTTGTACAATCTCTACCGCCTCGAACGCTGGTATCACAAGCGCAAGCGTTTCCACCCCCCCGCGGCCCGCGGCATCTGGGGCGAGGTGTTTTACGACATCTACCAGTTGCAGCAGCGCAATCGCAAGCGAAAACGCAAGCTGGCACGCATGCTGACACGCTTCAATGAATTTACCTCGGCGATGCCGGACGCCATCGTGGTGCTAAGCGAAGAAAATCAGATCGAGTGGCTTAACAAGGCAGCGGAGAACTACCTCGGCCTGCATTCCAAGCAGGACGTCGGCCAGCGCATCGACAATCTCGTGCGCCACCCCCGTTTCGCCAATTTTCTTGCCCGAGGTGATTACAGCAAAACGCTGGAGCTGCCATCGCCCATGGGCAATCAGCACACGCTGTCTATCCGCATCGTGCCTTACGGCAATCGGCGGCGCTTGCTGGTGATGCGCGATATCACGCGCATGAAACACCTGGAGCGGGTGCGGCAGGACTTTATCGCCAATGTGTCACATGAATTGCGCACGCCACTGACGGTGATCGCCGGTTACCTGGAAAACATGGCCGATGCCGGCGATGCGTGTTCGCAACACTGGGGCAAGAGTATCGGCCAGATGCAGGGGCAGTCGCAGCGTATGATCCGCATCGTTGAAGACCTGCTGACACTGTCCCGGCTGGAGGCCGATGATGCCCCGCCGTTGCACGACGCAGTTGCCGTGCCGGCCATTCTGGCGGCGATTCGCGAGGAGGCCATTGCCCTGAGTGGCGAGGCCGGACATGAGATCACGCTGGATGCTGACCGTTCACTGTGGCTGCGTGGCGGGGAAAAGGCCCTCTACGGTGTGTTTTCAAACCTCATCTTCAATGCCGTTCAATACACACCACCGGGCAGCGCCACCCATGTTCACTGGTATAAGAAGGATGACGGCCTGTATCTGGATGTGCGGGATTCCGGCATTGGCATCAGTGCGCAGCATATTCCGCGTCTGACGGAGCGTTTTTACCGGATCGATCCCGGTCGCTCGCGGGAATACGGTGGCACCGGGCTGGGGCTGGCCATCGTCAAGCACGGTCTTGAGCGCCATAATGGCCGGTTGGAAATCGAGTCCCGGGTGGGGGAGGGGAGCCTGTTCCGCTGCGTGTTTCCGGCCGACCTGGCGATTCAGCAAACGAAGTGAATCATCAGACCGGATATCCCTGCTGTGCGCATGGCGCACATTACACTTACCCGTAGCGTGCGCCGCGTGCACGATGCTGATCTGGCGATTCGGCAAACGAAGTAAATCATCACGACTGAATAT
>CAZTPE010000117.1:0-1279 GCA_964614545.1 uncultured Ectothiorhodospiraceae bacterium | reverse complement strand
ATTTGATCAATAACGGAGATTTGTCATGTTCAATCCCAAGACTCTGGCGCCGATCCTGCTGGCTGGACTGACCTTCGCAGGTAGCGCAATCGCCGCCCAGCAGGTCGACCCGAATCTGCCTGATTATCAGCCTTCCAGCGGCGTGTCCGGCAACCTGTCCAGCGTGGGCTCAGACACCCTCGCCAACCTCATGACCCTGTGGGCGGAGGAATTCAAGCGCCAGTATCCCAACATCAATATCCAGATTCAGGCGGCCGGTTCCTCGACGGCACCACCCGCACTGACCGAAGGTACGTCCAACATCGGCCCCATGAGCCGCAAGATGAAAAGCAAGGAAATCCAGGCCTTCGAAAGCCGGTATGGCTATAAGCCGACGGCCATTCCCGTCGCCATCGATGCCCTGGCTGTGTATGTGCACAAGGACAATCCCATCAAGGGTATGACGATTCCCGAGGTCGATGCGATCTTCTCAAGCACCCGCAAGTGCGGTGGCAAGCAGAACATCACCCGCTGGGGAGATCTGGGTCTGGAAGGTTCCTGGAAGAACCGCACGATCCAGATCTACGGACGCAACTCCGTATCCGGCACCTACGGCTATTTCAAGAAAAAGGCGCTGTGCAAGGGCGACTTCAAAAACACGGTCAATGAGCAACCGGGTTCCGCCTCTGTGGTGCAATCTGTTTCCAGTTCACTGAACGGCATCGGTTATTCCGGCATTGGCTACAAGACCTCTGGTGTGAAGGCCGTGCCCCTGGCCAAGAAGCCGGGCAAGCCCTATGTCGCCGCGACGCCTGAAAATGCCATCAGCAAGAAGTATCCGCTGTCACGTTTTCTGTATGTCTACGTGAACAAGCACCCCAACAAGCCCCTGGCCCCGCTGGAGCGCGAGTTCCTCAAGCTGGTGCTGTCGAAGATCGGTCAGGAAGTGGTGATCAAGGATGGCTATATTCCGTTGCCCAGCAAGGTCGTCGACAAGGTGTTGAAAAGTTTGCAGTAATTACATGGCCCGCCCCGCAGAACGGGGTTTGGAGAAGTAGCGGACCCCGCCATGGATTGGCGGGGTTTTTCTTTTTTCAACGTGTGACACTGCTCTGCGGTGTCACACATCCTGTGGCGCTCAGCGCCACGCTATCTGCGACAGATTTTTCCAAGTTCACTACGTGACACCGCAGAGCGGTGTCACGAGAAAGACTATTATGCGCACGGCGCACACTACCTCTACCCGTAGCGTGCGCCATGCGCACGATGGCTCCCTGGGTCAGGATTTAAACTTGTGACA
>CAZTPE010000116.1:0-7828 GCA_964614545.1 uncultured Ectothiorhodospiraceae bacterium | reverse complement strand
ACCGCTGCCGCCGCCGATGGCGATGAGGTCGTAGTGTCTGGACATGTTTTTCCTTCTTGTATGGAGAGTGAACACCACCCACTGAGTCTCTCGATGCCTGCCGCTGAATGGTGGGCAGTGCCCACCCTACGGATCACCGTTTACATTCACCGTCACCTGCGCGTGCAGGGCGATGCCCTGTCATTCCCAAACTTAACTCCTGAATCCGTGACTTCAGGTTATTCTTTCAAACGAATGCTGAGCCGGCCATCCTCGACACGGATCGAATCCACGCCATCGGCGAACGCCGCCCAGAAGCCACCCTGCTGCCCAAATTCCTTGACCAGGTCGATATTCTTCATATTCCCCAGCCAGGCATTGGGCACCGGCACGCCCATCACGCTAACGCCCTTGAGCACCACCACCGGCCTGTCATTATTAAACGCCAGCTCCACCCCGGCCTTCACCTTCAATGTCTTGCCCCCCAGCACGGGAAAGTCCTCATCCAGGGGCAGCAGGAGTTTGACACTGAGCAGATCACTCGACAGATCGATGGCCAGCTTTCGCGCCAGATCGGTGTTATTGGCCAACAGGGCATTCAGCTCTTTTTCCGTGAGGGCAATACTTCGATTGGCGCCTGCCTCGCTGTAAGCCTCGGGTTGCAGGGCTGGCGCCGTATCGCTCGCCGTACCTTGCGCGGGCTCCAGGCGGGACAACTTGGCATCCAGCACCTGACTCTCTTCGGCGCTGAGCACCACCGGCTTGAATTCATCGGGAAAAACATAAACCGTCAACACCCAGAACGAGACCACGGCACCAACGAAAAGCGCCAACAATACCATCAGTACGACATGCAGACGGTCAAAGCGCCGCTCGCCAGACGGGTACTCTGTTTGTTGTTGTGTCTCAGTCGTCATACCAACCATAGTCTCCGTGTCCGCAAATAAACGCGAATTCACGCAAATGCCCTTTTCACTTTATTTGCGTTTCTTGGCGTTCATTTGCGGGCCACCCCTGCCTTGCGGCGATTCATCCAACGGCTTATCGATTACATCCACTGCAATGGCGGCTCGTTCATCACCGCTGCCTGTTCGCGCAGGGCAAGGATCTGTTCTTCCCAGTAGCGCGGTTCGCCGAACCAGGGGAAGTTGCGGGGGAAGCTGGGATCATCCCAGCGCCGCGCCAGCCAGGCCGAGTAATGGATCATGCGCAGGGTGCGCAGCGGTTCGATCAAGTGTAGCTCGCGCGGGTGAAAATCCATGAATTCCGTGTAGCCGCTGAGGATCTCGTCGAGCTGGATGGTCATCTGCGGGCGCTCGCCGGACAACAGCATCCATAAGTCCTGCACCGCCGGGCCCATGCGCGCGTCATCAAAATCGACAAAGTGCGGCCCGTCGTCGGTCCACAGGATGTTGCCGGGGTGGCAGTCGCCGTGCAGGCGGATTTTGGCGTAGTCGCCGGCGCGCTCGAAACCGGCCTCCACCTGCGCCAGCACGTCTTTGGTGAGGCTGAAGTAGGCCTCACACAGATAATCGGGGATCACCGCTGCCTCACGCAGGTAGTCCACGGAGGCGTGGCCAAAGCTGGCGATATCCAGCGTGGGACGGTGCTCGAAGACCTTTGTTGCACCGATAGCGTGAATGCGGCCCATGAAACGACCCATCCACACCAAATTGTCCGGGTCTTCCAGATCCGGCCAGCGGCCGCCGCGGCGCGGGTAGAGGGAAAAACGAAAACTGACATCGCGGGTAGCATAAGTGAACAGGGTCTCACCATGGGTATCGGTCAGCGGCGCCACGGCGGGAATCTCCGCCTCGGCCAGCGTCTGACTGAAGGTGTGCTCCTCGCGGATGGCCTCGTCGCTCCAACGCCCCGGGCGATAGAACTTCACCACCACCCATCCATTGACTGCGGATGGAGACCGTGCGGCGACCCCAGGGGGGTGAGGTGCGGGAATGCATTCCATCAGCGCCTGCCCATCCTCCACACCCACTTGATAGACACGGTTCTCGTAGCTGTTCAGCGCCAGCAGGCGGCCGTCGCTGCGATAGCCGGCGGCGTCCACCGCATTCAGCACCACATCCGGCGTGAGGGCGTCGTAGGGATGCTGGTCGGAGGGGCTGGAAGCGTCGGTCATGGATTTCCTGTTGGCCTGAACCAAAGCCATTAGGGTAACATCATTGCGCCACAGCGACCCCGCACCCCATCAACCCGGAACCCGAAGGCATTCATGAACAACCCTATGCTGCAGCTCACCGACCTTCCTCCCTTCAGCCGGATCAAACCGGAGCACGTGGAGCCCGCCATCGACCGGATTCTGGCCGACAATCGCGCCGAAATTGAGCGCCTGCTGGCAGCCACGGACGAATATAACTGGGACAATCTGGCCGCACCGCTGGCCGACCTGGAAGACCGCCTCAACCGCACCTGGTCGCCGGTCAGCCACATGATCGCGGTGGTCAACAGCGACGCACTGCGCGAGGCCCACAACGCCTGCCTGCCCAAGCTCAGCCAGTACGCCACCGAGCTGGGGCAGAACGCGCGCCTTTACGCCGCCTTCCAGCACGTCGCGCAAGACGCCCAACTGAACACCCCCCAGCGCAGGGCCATCGACAACGCCCTGCGTGACTTCCGTCTCGCCGGGGTCGATCTGCCGGAAGAGCAAAAACAGCGTTACATGGCGATCCAGCAACGCCTCTCCACCCTTACGGCGAAATTTTCCGAGCACGTGCTGGATGCCACCCAGGCCTGGGAAAAACACATCGAAAGTGAGGACACACTCGCCGGCCTGCCCCCGTCCGCCATCGCCATGGCGCGACAGACCGCCGAACAGAAAGACCTGCAAGGCTGGCTGCTGACACTGGAATTCCCCAGCTATTTCGCTGTGATGAGCTATGCCGACGACCGCGGCCTGCGCGAAGAGATATACCACGCCTATGCCACCCGCGCCTCGGATCAAGGCCCCCATGCCGGGAAATTCGACAATGGCCCGCTGATGGAGGAGATCCTCGCCCTGCGCCACGAGCTGGCCAACCTGCTCGGCTTCGCCAACTACGCCGAGCGCTCGCTGGCCACCAAGATGGCGCCCAGCACCGACAAGGTCATCGCCTTTCTCAGCGACCTCGCCGACCGCTCACTGGGCATGGCGCGGGAAGAGCTGGAAGAGCTGGCCGCCTTCGCTCGCGAGTTGCACGGCATCGATGTGTTGCAGCCCTGGGATATCACCTATTACACGGAAAAGCTGCGCCAGCATCGCTACGCCCTGAGCCAGGAAGACCTCAAACCCTACTTCCCCGAACCACGCGTGGTCAGCGGCCTGTTCGAGGTGGTCAAACGCCTCTACGGCCTGCAGATCGACGAGCTGCAAGACGTCGACACCTGGCACCCGAGCGTGCGTGTGTTCGAAATCCGCGATCGCCACGACGAGCTGCGCGGCCGCTTCTACCTCGATCTCTACGCACGCGAAAACAAGCGCGGCGGGGCCTGGATGGACGAGTGCATCTCACGCCGCGCCACTCGCTCGGACGTACAGCTGCCGGTGGCCTATCTCACCTGCAACTTCACCCCGCCCATCGGCGACGACCCGGCACTGCTCACCCACAACGAGGTCATTACCCTGTTCCACGAATTCGGCCACGGCCTGCATCATATGCTCACCCAGGTGGACGTGATGGCGGTATCCGGCATCAGCGGCGTGCCGTGGGACGCCGTCGAACTGCCCAGCCAGTTCCTCGAAAACTGGTGCTGGGAACGCGAGGCCGTGGACCTCATCGCCGCCCACTATCAGAGCGGCGAACCCCTGCCTGACGCCCTGTATTCGCGCATGATGGCGGCGAAAAATTTCCACGCGGGAATGCAAATGGTGCGACAACTGGAGTTCTCCCTGTTCGACTTCCGCCTGCACCGCGACTACGACCCCGCACTAGGCGCGCGGGTACAGGAAATCCTCGACGCCGTGCGCGCCGAGGTGGCGGTGATCAAGCCACCGGAATACCACCGCTTCCAGCACAGTTTCAGTCACATCTTTGCCGGTGGTTACGCGGCGGGCTATTACAGCTATAAATGGGCCGAGGTATTGTCTTCCGATGCCTTTGCCCGCTTCGAGGAAACGGGTATTTTCAACCGCGACACCGGGTTGGCGTTTCTTGAGGCGGTACTGGAACAGGGCGGCGCCCGTGACCCCATGGATCTGTTCGTGGAATTCCGCGGCCGCGAGCCGGAGATCGACGCCCTGCTGCGCCACAGCGGTATCAGCAGCGAATAACAGGAAGGAATACATGACCTTATCGCGCAAGATCCACAGGCTGCTGTTCACGACCCTGCTGAGCATGGCACTGCCGGCGCACGCCGCCTTCATTACCGACCGCATCGAGGTACCGGTCTACGCAGAGAAGCACAACCAGGGCGCAGTGCTGAAAAAGCTGCTCAGCGGCACCCAGGTGGATATTCTCATGAAGGACGGTGAATTCGCCCGCATCAGTGCCCGTGACGGCACCAGCGGCTGGGTCGAGTTCAAATATATCAGCGCGGAAAAACCCCTCGGGCTGGAATACCTGGAGCTGCGCAGCCAATACAAAAGCCTGCAGCAAGAACTCGCCGCGGCACAGCAAAAACTCAGTGAGCCTCGCGATACAACAAACCCCGGCATCAGCGAGGAAGAGCTGGCCGACCTGCGCAAGCACGCCAACGACACCCGCTGGATGCAGGCGGAGATGAACAAGGCCCGCGAGCAGACGAAAAAGCTCGACGCCGAACTAAAGGCCCTGCGCGCGAACGTGAAAAAGCAGAATGACAGCTCCAGCACCGTGCAGGACGCGGTGCAGGAAGAACTGACACAGCTGCGCGCACAGAATCAGGACCTCGAGGCCCGCCTGGCCGCTGCGCTGCTCATCAACGAGGAGCAGAGTATCGCCGCAGCCGCCGTTAAAGTAGCCGCAGCCGACATTGAAACCAGCCCGGTCAGTCACGAAAATATCGCCTGGTCGATCAACCTGGAATGGTTCTTCGGCAGCCTGGTCGCCGCACTCATCGTCGGCGGCATCGGCGGCATGAACTGGCTCGACCGGCGCATCCGCAAAAAACATGGCGGTTTTCGCATCTATTAGACTCGTTACTGTATCAAGGAGAAAATCATGCTAACCCGGTCACTGATTAACGCCCTGCTGGTTCTGCTGGGCATCCTGCTGCCGGCCCTGCTGCGCATACGCAGAAAGAATCTTTCCTTAGTCACCAAGTGCTAATACATGAAAATCGCTTCCTGGAACGTTAATTCCCTTAAGGTGCGCCTGCCGCACGTACTCGACTGGCTCGACCGGCACCAACCCGACATCCTCGGTCTGCAGGAAACCAAGACCGTTAACGAAAATTTCCCCATTAACGAGATCGAGGCGGCCGGCTACCGCACCGTCTATGCCGGGCAGAAGACCTACAACGGCGTCGCCGTGCTCAGCAAGCTGCCGGCCTCCAACATCGTCACCGATCTGCCCGGGTTAGACGACCCGCAGCGCCGCGTGCTGGGCGCCACCCTCGGCTCGGGCGATGATGCAGTACGTTTTCTCAACCTTTACGTACCCAACGGCTCGGAGGTCGGCTCGGACAAGTACGCCTACAAGCTGGCATGGCTGGAGGCGCTGATTCGCTACGTCGACCGGCAGCTGAGTGAGCACGAAAACCTGGTGGTGGTGGGTGATTTCAACATCGCCCCGGACGACCGTGACGTGCACGACCCTTCGGCCTGGCGCGACAAGATTCTCTGCAGCCAGCCGGAACGCGAGGCCTTCCAGCGCCTGCTGGATCTGGGCCTGTCCGACTGCTTCCGCATTTTCGAACAGGAAGAGGGTATCTACAGTTGGTGGGATTACCGTGCCGCCGGTTTCCGCCGTGACCGTGGTCTGCGCATCGACCTGCTGCTGGCCAGTGCGGCCATGAGCGCACGCTGCGCTGCCAGCTATGTCGATAAAGAACCGCGCAGACTGGAACGGCCTTCGGATCACGCCCCGGTAGTGGCCGAGTTCTCGTGACCGCACAATGATAGAAATTCTCGCCCTCGCGGCCGCCTTTCTGCTCGGCCTGGGTGCCCGTCAGGCCGGCCTGCCGCCGCTGGTGGGCTACCTCATCGCCGGCTTTCTGCTCTTTGCGCTGGGGATGGAAAGCTCCCCCGGCCTCGAGCTGTTCGCGGAACTGGGTGTTACCCTGCTGCTGTTCACCATCGGTCTCAAGCTGCGCCTGCGCAATCTGCTGATGCCGCAGATCTGGGCCGTGGCCAGCCTGCATATGCTTGTGGTGGTCCTGTTTTTGACCGCCGTACTGCTACTCGCTGGCGTGATCGGGCTCAGCACCTTCAGCGACCTGTCTCTACAGACCATCGCCGTTATCGCCTTCGCCCTGAGCTTTTCCAGCACCGTGTTTGCGGTCAAGGTGCTGGAGGAAAGCGGTGAGATGTCGGCCCTTTACGGACGTATCGCCATTGGCGTGCTGATCGTGCAGGACATCATCGCAGTGGCCTTTCTGGCCATCTCCGCCGGCCAGGTACCCTCACCCTGGGCACTGCTGCTGCTCGGCCTGATCCCCCTGCGCCCCGTGCTACGGCGGCTATTGACGCACGCCGGACATGGCGAGCTGCAGATCCTGTTCGGCCTCAGTCTGGCCCTGGGCGGTGCGCTGGTGTTCGAGGCGGTAGGTGTGAAAGGCGATCTGGGCGCCCTGATCCTTGGTCTGCTGCTGGCGGGCAGCCCGCGCGCCTCGGAACTGGCCAAACACCTGCTGGGGTTCAAAGATCTGTTCCTGGTGGGCTTCTTTCTCACCATTGGCCTTGCCGGTGGCCTGAACCTGCACACCCTGAGCATCGCCCTGTTGCTGGCCCTGCTGGTGCCGCTCAAGACCGGGCTGTTCTTATGGCTGTTCACACGCTTTCGCCTGCGCGCACGCAGCGCCTTCCTCACTAGCCTCAGCCTGGCCAACTACAGTGAGTTTGGCCTCATTGTCGGTGCCGTGGCGGTGACCAACGGCTGGCTGCCGGCGGAATGGCTGGCCATCATCGCCATCGCCCTGGCCCTTTCCTTTATCGGCGCCGCACCACTCAACAGCGCCGCACACATCCTCTACGGCCGCCTGCGCAAGCACCTGGTGCGTTTCGAGACCGGCCAGCGCATTCCCGAGGAGGCGCGCATCGACCCAGGGCCGGCAACGGCGCTGGTCCTCGGCATGGGACGCGTGGGGCTCGGCACCTACGACAGCCTGCATCAGCGCCTGGGTGACCTGGTGCTGGGCATCGACCAGAATGCACAGGCCGTCGAGCGGCACTGCGCCGCAGGCCGGCGGGTGATCCTCGGCAGCTCCACTGACCCGGAATTCTGGGAGCGCATGCGCATGGACTTCGACCAGCTGCGTCTGGTGATGTTGGCCATGCCCAGCGAGCACGAAAACCTGGAGGCCGCACGCCTGCTGCGACGCCTGGGTTATACCGGCCACATTGCCGCCATTGCCCGCTTCACCGATGAAATCGGCCATCTCGAGAAGGCGGGCGTGAATTTTGTCGTCGATCTCTATGCCGGGGCCGGCAGCGGCTTCGCCGATGACGTCTGGCATGACCTGGCACCCCACTTTACCGGCGTCTGGGACAGACGGAAGAGCAAGCGGGAGGAAGAATAGACTGGATTGGCCGGCCACGAAGCACAGCACGGGTTACAGGGAAAACCTCAATGTGTGCTTGCCTTGATGATGCCCTGCCCGTCCAGAATCTGTATCGAAGTGTAGTTCCCCCGCTCGACTTTAAGCAGCATTATAATGATGGTTTGCGGATCCTGTCCATAATGCTTCTGCAGCTCACGCCCCATAAGTAAATTGAATT
>CAZTPE010000115.1:0-7852 GCA_964614545.1 uncultured Ectothiorhodospiraceae bacterium | reverse complement strand
TGGTAAAAAATGGGACTCATTCTAATGTTACAAAATGAGTGACGACCTACACTAGCGTCTATTTATCTATCCTGAAATTCTTGCAGCTTATTGGTATTTCTGGCGCTTGCAGATAGCGCGGTGTCAAAATGGGCATCCGCTGGGGGGAAATAAAAGAGCGCCGCCCTTTTTTCAATCACAAAACATTGTTCAGCAGACGCACCCAAATCGCCGGTTGATAGAAAGCCCGTTTTGGAGATATGCGCGTGGACACAAAAGACATGCCCACTCCACATAACTCTTGGCTATATTAATCAACGGCATGCATACCGCTGAAAGACACACTGCCATCACACGATAGAGTCAACCTGACCTATATAAGAGTTCATAGGCGCATAATCTGGCCCCCAATTCCTCCTGAACAGATACTTATGAAAAAACTCAGGCCAGCCCGGAATCATAATTTCGCTGTGCCAAATCCCAATATGCGAGGTATATCCAAGGGCAGGGTGATCCTGTTCGATGCGAAAAAGAAAATTGGCTAGAAACATCCCCTCTCCTTGGGTAAAAGTGTCAACATTAAGGATGGAGCCTTGCAGCAGAATGGTGTCCTTCCCGATACCCAGGCTCGGCATGCTGCCAACTACCCTGATGGAGCCATGTTCCAGTTCGCCGGAAAAGTTGAATTTGGCAATAATGGAACAGAACCCTTCCACGCCATCTGGACTCATAAAGCTGGTGTTCTGACCGCTAAACGTATGTGAGGGCATATGAAAACTGTAGCGTGTCTCTGGGGCGGAAAACACCGTGCCTCCAGCGCCAAGGGGGATTTTGGGAATTATTGCGGGCATAACATCGACTCCTTTAGATGTTGAAGTAACAAATGCACGGCGTTGGGCTCAGGCATGAAGATCCCTTCAAGTGAGCATTTTCGGAACAGGCGCGCCTATCATTCCCTTCGTGAGCACTGCAATTCACCAAGCATGATGACGCCCATCCACCAACCGATTAACGCGAAGTAATCTACAAACATCATCCCCCAAACAATCCACGGTGGCAAATTGGCTTATTATTTACAGTTAATCACGACAATTCAGCCCCCTTGCACCCCATTTCGTTCTGCCCAGGCAGCTCGGAGCAAGCCCTGTCCCGATGAGTCACATCACCCCCTAGTTATCACCACCAGCAGACAGCGGTTTTCGCCGGCTTTTCGGGTACAATACGGCCCTTTCAAATCCCCGGACATCCCCATCCGTGAATCAGACTGGTTTTGGCAGGCATCGACATGAGCCACATTGGCATTCGCCGACGGCGGTGCAGCAGGCGCGCGTGCCGGCACAGCGGCTGGACTGGTTGCTGGATAATGGCTCGCTGACCCGACGCTTGATGGAGGCCTGCGGGGAAGCATTCCGGGTCGCACCGCTGGACCAGGGCTGGCGCCGGCCACTGCTCAACGAGGCAGGGGTGCTGGGAATGCGCCCGGAGCATTATGCCTTAATCCGTGAGGTGCACCTGCTATGTGGCCAGCAGCCGTGGGTGTTTGCACGCACGGTGATCCCGCCACGCACCCTCGGCGGCAAACGCCGCCGTTTGGCACGGTTGGGCAACAAGCCGCTGGGTGCGGTGCTGTTCGCGGATTGCTCCATGCGTCGCAGCCCGGTGCAGATCGCCCGTCTGAGACCGGGGCAGTGGCTGTTCGATGCCGCTACCGCACCGCTGACGGAGACACCGGCGGAGATCTGGGGCCGCCGATCGTTATTTTATCTGGCGGGTCATCCGCTGCTGGTGAACGAGATCTTTCTGCCGGAGCTGGCACTCTGTCAAGGTGAATAATGGACTGGGATCACATCAAGGATCGCGCCTATCAGTACGCCCTGTTGATGCGGCTGGACAAGCCCATCGGCGTGTTTCTGCTGCTGTGGCCGACCTGCTGGGCGCTGTGGATCGCTGGCGAAGGCAGCCCGGATACGGGTGTGACCCTGGTGTTCGTGCTCGGCGTGGTGCTGATGCGCTCGGCCGGCTGCGTGATCAATGACTACGCCGACCGCGACTTCGACCCGCACGTGAAGCGCACCGAACAGCGCCCCATCGCCGCGGGCCGGGTGGCGCCGAAGGAGGCGCTGATCCTGTTCGCGGTGCTGTGCGGGCTGGCCTTCGCCCTGGTACTGACCATGAACTGGCTGACCATCGGCCTGTCCGTGGTGGGTGCAATGCTGGCGGCGGTGTATCCCTACACCAAGCGCCACACCTATCTGCCGCAAGTGTTTCTCGGTCTGGCCTTCGGCTGGGCGGTGCCCATGGTCTTTGCCGCGCAGACCGGTACGGTACCGGCAGTGGCCTGGCTACTGCTGATGGCAACGGTGCTGTGGGCTACGGCCTACGACACCATGTATGCCATGGTGGATCGCGAGGACGATGTGAAAATCGGCGTGCGCTCCACAGCGATTCTGTTCGGTGATGCCGACCGGGTGATCATCGGTATTATCCAGGGCCTGTTGTTGCTGACCCTGTGGATCATCGGCAACAAGGTGGAGCTGGGAATTTATTACAATCTGGGTCTGTTGGTAGCGGCGGGGCTGGCGGTGTATCAGCAGTACCTGATTCGCGACCGCGATGTGCACGGCTGCTTTCGGGCCTTTCTCAATAATCACTGGTTTGGCGCGGTTATCTTCGTCGGACTGGTACTGGACTACTGGATGAAGAACTGACGATGCTGATGGCATGGCTGGCAATTATTGGTGGATTTGCACTGCTTATGTGGAGCGCCGAGCGCTTCGTGTTGGGGGGTTCGGCGCTGGCACGCAATCTCGGCGTATCGCCGCTGATCATCGGCATGGTGGTGATGGGCTTCGGTACCTCACTGCCGGAGATGCTGGTGTCCGGCATCGCCGCCTCCAACGGCAACCCGGCGCTGGGCATCGGTAATGCCATCGGCTCCAATATTGCCAATATCGGTCTGGTACTGGGCATTACGGCGCTGATCGTACCGTTGAGCGTGTCCTCCGGCACCCTGCGCCGCGAATATCCGGTGCTGTTTGCAGTGATGCTGCTGGCCGGCGTGCTGCTATGGGATGGCGACCTGTCGCGCATGGACGGCATCATCCTCTTCAGCGGCTTCTTTCTGGTCATGGGCTGGATGGTCTGGCAGGGCATGAATGGCCGCAAGGACGGCAAAGACCCGCTAGTGCTGGAACTGGAGACCGAGATCCCCACAGACATGAGCACCGGCGTCGCCGTAATGTGGGGCCTGCTCGGCCTCGTCATCCTCATCGCCAGTTCGCGCCTGCTGGTATGGGGAGCGGTGGAGGTGGCACAGAGCTTTGGTGTCAGCGATCTGATCATCGGCCTTACCATCGTCGCCATTGGCACCAGCCTGCCGGAACTGGCAGCCTCCGTAATGAGCGCCCTGAAGGGCGAAGACGACATGGCGGTGGGCAACGTGCTCGGCTCCAACATGTTCAACCTGCTGGCAGTGCTGGCCCTGCCTGGGCTGATCCTTCCCAGTGAGCTGGATATCGCCGTCCTGGAGCGCGATTTCCCCATCATGATAGGATTGACCGTCGCCCTGTTCGCCATGGCCTATGGCTTCCGCGGCCCGGGACGCATCAATCGCATTGAAGGCGGTCTGCTGCTGACGGCATTCGTCGCCTACATGGCCTGGCTTGGGTACACCGGGTTGACCTGATCCGTCATCACAGCGGACAGAGGAAATAAAATGACCACACACCGACTCAGCCTCTCTCTGCTTCTGCTCTGCCTCGTCCTGCTGTCGACGGCGGCACTGGCCGAGACCTCCCTGTGGCAGGTACGCGACGGCGACCGGCTGATGTACCTTGGCGGCACCGTGCACGTGTTAAGCGCGGCGGACTATCCGCTGCCTGAGGAATTCGAGCAGGCCTATCAGCAGGCCGGCCGGCTGGTGTTCGAGACCGACATGCAGGCCATCAACAGCCCAACCTTCCAGTTGCAGATGGTGCAGCGACTAACCTACGACGACGGTCGCACCCTGAAAGACGAACTGGGCACAAAGGCCTACGACGCGCTGCAGGCCTACAGCCGCAAGCGCAACCTGCCCATGGTCATGCTCGAACGGTTCCGCCCGGCGATGGTGAGTCTGGTCATCGTCATGACCGAGTTGGAGCGCCTCGGCATCAATGGCGCCGGCGTCGACGAGCATTTCTACCGCCGCGCGCAGGCCGACGGCAAGCCCGTAAGCCAGCTTGAAACGCCACAGGCGCAACTGGAATTCATCGCCGGCATGGGACGGGGGCAGGAAGACGCCCTGATCCTCAACAGTCTGCGCGACGCTGAACAGGTCGCCGACATGATGGCCAGAACGAAGGCCGCCTGGCGCAGTGGTGACCGCGCGCAGCTTGTGAGGGTGGGACTGGAACCCATGCGCCGCGACTACCCTGCCCTGTACCAAGACCTGCTAGTGAAACGCAACCAGGCCTGGCTGGTCAAACTCGAACGGATGCTGAAGAGCGCCGACACCGAACTGGTGCTGGTGGGTGCGCTGCATCTGGTGGGCCGCGAGGGTCTACTGGAACAGCTGCGCGCACGGGGCTATACGGTCACCCAGCAGTGAGCGGGGATGGTTCACACGGAGCACGACCGGCCATTCCTGCTTCTGTAGGAGCGGGCCATGCCCGCGATAGACACTGGCAACCCAATAAGCCCGGATCAACCGCAAAGGACGCCAGGTTTCGCAAAGAAATGTTTTCCGATTTCTGCGCTCCAGCCCAGAAGGCGGGCCTCAGCCGGTGGCAGATTTACTGGCCGGGTTAAAAGCAGGAAACCTCTGAGGCGAGCGGAATAGCAACAACCATCGGCAAACACCATTAATAAACACAAATAGACAATACTACCGCCATGAACGACACCCAGATACAACAACTGGCACGCGCCGTCATCGACACTGAGGCGGCCGCCGTGTTGGCCCTGCGCGAACGCATCGGCATCGACTTCCTGCACGCCTGCCGCTTCATGTACGACTGTCATGGCCGCATCGTAGTGCTGGGCATGGGTAAGTCCGGCCACATTGGTGAAAAGATCGCCGCCACCCTGGCCAGCACCGGCAGCCCGGCCTTCTTCGTCCATCCCGGCGAGGCCAGCCACGGCGACATGGGCATGATCACCGGCGAGGATGTGGTGCTGGCGCTGTCCAATTCCGGCGAGACGACGGAGATCATCACTATCCTGCCGCTCATCAAGCGCCTCGGCGTACCGCTCATCGCCCTCACCGGCAAGCCTGATTCCACCCTTGCCCGCGCCGCCGATGCACACATCGACGTCAGCGTCGAGAAAGAGGCCTGCCCGCTGGGTCTGGCCCCCACCGCCAGCACCACCGCCACCCTGGCCATGGGTGACGCGCTGGCCGTGGCGTTGCTGGAGCGGCGCGACTTCACCGCCGACGATTTTGCCCTCTCACATCCCGGTGGCCAGCTCGGCCGGCGCCTGCTGCTGCACGTCGACGACATCATGCACGGTGGCGAACTCACCCCCCGTGTGACCGAAGATGCCAGCCTCAGCGAGGCCCTGCTGGAAATGACCGCCAAGGGGCTGGGAATGACCGCCATCGTCGACAGCGAGGATCGCGTGGCCGGCATCTTCACCGACGGCGACCTGCGCCGGGTGCTGGATCACGGCGAGGTGAACGTGCGCGAGATGGGCGTGGCGGAAGCCATGACCCGCGACTGCCAGACCGTCACCAGTGGCCAACTGGCGGTGGAGGTGTTGCACCTGATGGAACAGCACAAGATCAACGCGCTGCTGGTGGTGGACGGCAACGGCAAGCTGGTCGGCGCGCTCAACATGCACGATTTGCTGCGTGCGGGCGTGGTGTAATAAAACACGAACGGTCACTCAACAGGTGTTTTTTAGGCGCGACTCCCTCGATAAATACACAATTACTGAGTGAGTAAATGATGGTTATTCGCCTCCCATGTTGACATACCATATTTAATATACATACTTTATATGGTATGTGGGAAATATATGAACATAAACGAGTTGCCAGGAAGCTGGGCTCTATTCCAGCGGATGTACTGAAAAAATACGAAAAGTGGAAGGATGTCGTTTTTATTTCCGGGCCTCAAGGGCTAAAGAAAATCAAAGGATTACGCGATGAGCCTTTAAGTGGCGAATGGAAAGGGCATCGTTCTTCTCGCTTAAACCTCCAATACCGGGTTATTTACAAAATTGTTAGAGACAGGGTTCTCGTTCAGGTCGTTAACGTTACACCCCATGATTACCGGAGGAAATAACATGAAAGATTATCGCAAAGCCAGAAAGTCCATTAAAGTCTCGGTTGGCGAATCGGTAAGGATTCTCAGAGAATTCCAGGAACTGAGTCAAAACGAGCTCGCTAAATTAACCGGTATTCCTCAGTCGACTATCTCTGCAATTGAAAATGATAGAGTCCAATTGGGCGTTGAACGGGCAAAGGTATTAGCAAGAGCGCTACATTGTCATCCAGCAGTGCTTGTGTTTCCCGGCTGGGATCTTGAGCATGAGTCAGCCGCATAATGCCGACGTTATCTGCTTGCCGCAGCAAGCCAACAGGAAAATAGATCATGAAAGACATCCTGCAAAAGGCCGCGCAGATCGAGCTGGTGATCTTCGACGTCGATGGCGTGCTCACCGACGGCAGCTTATTCTTCGGCGACGATGGTCAGGAATACAAGGCCTTTCACTCCCGCGATGGCCACGGCATGAAAATGCTGCGCAACAGCGGCGTGGAAGTCGCCATTATCACCGGCCGCACCTCACAGGTGGTCACACACCGCATGGCCAATCTGGGCATCGAGCACGTTTACCAAGGCAAGCAGGAAAAGCTGCCAGCCTTCGAGGCATTGATCACCGAACTGCAGCTGACACCGGAACAGGTGGCCTATGTAGGCGACGATGTGGTGGATCTGCCCATCATGCTGCGCGTCGGCTTGGCGGTGGCCGTCGCCGATGCCCACCCGCTGGTACTGAAACATGCCCACTGGCATACACCGCACGGCGGGGGCCAGGGCGCGGCGCGCGATATCTGCGAGCTGATCATGGAGGCCTGCGGTACGCTGGACGCACAGATGCAGCAGTTTCTGCGCTAGCACCTTGAAGACGGACGAAACCGGGCATCCCCGCACGCATGTGGCGTAAACTCACCCTTCCCCTCGTGGTTGCAGCGCTGGCCTGGCTCAGCGCCGAGTGGCTGTGGGAGCAGGAGGCCGAAGTGCCGGCCGAGACACCGCTGGCCGACGTGGAATCACCCGATGCCTTCATGGAGGGCGTGGTCATGCGCACCATGAATACGCAGGGCCGACCACGCTATGAGATGCGCGCCACGCGTGCCGTGCATTTTGCCCGCGGCGATCGTACCGAATTCGACGCGCCCTTCATTACCTTTTACCGCCCGGACGGCAAACTGTGGACGCTGGCAGCGGAACGGGGCAGAACCCGTGATGGTGACCGCGAAATCCTGCTCAGTGGTGAGGTAGTGATGCGCCGCCCACAGAATCCAGCCCGGCCGGCGGGATCTGCGGAGGTGGAGGTTTTCACCCGTGAATTGCGTATTTTCAGCGACCGGGAATATGCCGAAACCGACCAGCCCACCACCATCGTGCATGCCTACGGTCGCGTCGACGCCGTAGGCATGAAGGTCTGGTTCAAACAGGAACGCCTGCAACTATTGTCCCAAGTGCATGGAATCTATGAAACGACTCACTGACATCAACATCGTCCTGCTACTGGCCAGCCTGCTGCTGGCGGCACCGCTGCAGGCCGCCGACGAGGCCCGACGCGAACCCGTGACCATCGAGGCCGATAGTGCCGTGTTCGATGAACGCCAGGGCCAGAGCATTTACACCGGCCATGTCGTCATTAC
>CAZTPE010000114.1:0-7853 GCA_964614545.1 uncultured Ectothiorhodospiraceae bacterium | reverse complement strand
GTGATCATGAAGGCATGAAGCACGAAGAGCATGCCAAAGACGGCCACAAGATGGACGGCATGTTTATGAAACAGAAGCAGATCGATGATTACCTCGTCAGCTTCCATGTCATGAAACCTGCCGATGGCCCCTCCATGGGTGGTAGTCATCACGTCATGGTCAAGGTGGAAAAGGCTGGCAAGCCGGTGGACGACATCGTCATGAATACTAAGGTCGTTTTCCCGGATGGTAAGGACGAAAGTAAGAAGGCCATGAAAATGGGGGACTGGTACATGGTGGGTTACGACATGCAGGACGGCAAGAAACATCAGCTGATGATTCTGTTCAAGACCCCCGACGGCAAGAAACACAAGGGCGGTATTTATTATCAATAGCCCACAAACCCTCGTCGCTGCTGCTGCGAATCGGTAATTCGCTGCCGGCTGATGGGGATTGCAAAAAGTAGTTAATGAATACGGTGCCTGACCATTGCTGGTCGGCGCGGAGGTGATGTTATGGAGTACCGCAAGATTACCGCCATCTTTCGTTGCGATGCCTGTAAAAAGGTGGAACGGCGGTTACAGGAATTGGGTGTTCAGGGTTTCAGTCTCAGCCATATCGAAGGCTACGGTGAATATGCGGATCTTTACAGCAGTGACTGGATGACCCGTCATGCCCGCCTTGAAATCTTTACCGAGGCGGGAAAGGTGGACGCCATTGTCGAGGCCATCATGGAATCGGCGCATGTCGGCCTGGCCGGTGATGGCATTGTTGCCGTGCAGTCGGTGGAGAAGTTGTATCGCATTCGTACCCGCAGTGAAATACAGGCCGATGAGTCATGAGTCCATCGGCAGATAAAACTACCGTCGATTAGGCGATATAAAAGGAAAGCATATGCCTGAAATCATTCCCAACTGGCACCCTATATTCGTGCATTTTACGGTTGCCCTGCTGTCACTGTCGGTGATTCTGTTCGTTGTGAGCAATTTCGTGAGCGGTAATTTGCGTGAGCAATGGCTCATCGTTGCGCGTTGGTCACTCTGGTTTGGCGCGGGCATTACTTTGCTGACAGGACTTGCCGGTCTGCTGGCGTATAACTCGGTGGCTCATGACACACCCTCGCATGAGGCTATGACTGAGCATCGAAACTGGGCCATTTCCGTCATCATCCTGTTCCCGTTGCTGGCGGTCTGGGTAGCCCGGTGTGTGCGTTCCGGGAAGTCGTTGGGCAAAGGCTTTCTTGCGCTGATGCTGGTGGGTGGATTGCTGCTGCTTTCCACCGCCTGGCATGGCGGCGAGGTCGTGTATCGCTATGGTCTGGGTGTGATGTCACTGCCCAATGTGGACTCGCATGGGCACGAGAATGGTGGTCAAGCCCACGGACATGGTGATGGTGAATCATCGACGGGCGGAGATGAACACGCGCATGAATCGGGAGGAGGAACACCGGCGGATGATGGACATGATCATGCCCACGATGCCGCTGATCATGAAATGGATGGTTCAATGATGGATTTCAGTGGTATGGATGACGGTCTTGAAGAGGGCTCAACGGCCCACAGTGATACGGGCGATCACGCTCACTAGGAGGTTTTATGTTTACGGTTTCCGAGCTGGCCACGCGTGCCGGCGTAACACCCGATACGGTGCGTCACTATGTGCAGATTGGTCTTCTGCAGCCTCGGCGGAATCCCGACAACGGCTACAAGCTGTTTGAACCGGCCGACGTTCATCGGTTGCTTTTCGTGCGTCAGGCGAAGAGCCTGGGTTTCACGCTGAACGAGATTCGCGAGATTCTCGGCCATGCCCAGCAGGGTGAGTCACCTTGCCCGCGGGTGCGTGAAATCATTCATCGCCGCATAACGGAAAATCGCCGGCATCTGGAGGACCTGATGGCCCTGCAGCAGCGCATGGAGGCGGCAATGGACAGCTGGGAGGCGATGCCCGACGGCATTCCCAGTGGTGATTCGGTGTGCCATCTGATTGAGGAAGTGATTGTTCCCACGTGTTCTCGCTACGATGCTTGACCTGGGTGTAACCCACAGGGTCTAAGCTGAGAATGTAGAGGAAGGCTAACGGCAGATGATCCGCCGCTTCCAGGTTCATCGTTCTTTCAACCGCCCCTGGGGCGAAGGAGTTGGCAATGGCAAAAGATCCTGTTTGTGGTATGGAGGTGTCGGAAGACGCCGAACAGCGCGTGCAGCATGAGGGGCATGAGTACCTGTTTTGCAGCGCGCACTGTCGCGAGAAGTTTGTCGCCGAGCCATCGCGGTATCTTCAGTCAGAGCCGGAGCCGGCGGAGTTGACCGACCCGGTCTGTGGCATGTCGGTGACGGCGGACTCTCCGCATCACCTGGTGCACGCCGGGCACAGTCACTATTTCTGCAGTGAGAACTGCCAGAAAAAATTTGTCGCCAATCCCGGGCAATACCTGGGCGGCGGGGAGGCGGCCGCCGAGCCCCCCGCCGACGACGGCACGCTCTACACCTGTCCCATGCATCCCGAGGTTCAGCAGCAGGGGCCGGGCAGCTGCCCCAAGTGCGGCATGGCCCTGGAGCCCGCCGGCGTGCCCGTGGCGGCGAGCAAGACCGAATACACCTGTCCCATGCACCCGGAGATCATCCAGGACCATCCCGGCAACTGTCCGAAATGCGGCATGGCGCTGGAGCCGCGCACGGTGGAGGCGGAGGAGGACAGCAGCGAGCTGGACGACATGAGTCGCCGCTTCTGGGTCAGCACGGCGCTGGCCATTCCGGTGTTCTTCAGCGCCATGGCGGCCGAGTTCTGGCCCGAGGCGGTGGCGGAGATCATCGACCCGAAAACCCGCCAGTGGATCGAGCTGCTGCTGTCGGCACCGGTGGTGTGGTGGGGCGGCTGGATCTTCTTCGTGCGCGGCTGGCAGTCCATCGTCACCCGCAATCTCAACATGTTCACCCTGATTGCCATCGGTGTCGGCATTGCCTGGATCTACAGCTTCGTCGGAGTGGTCATGCCGGGCATCTTCCCGGCGGACGTCTTCAATGACATGGGCGTGGTGCCGGTGTACTTCGAGGCGGCGGCGGTGATCACCGCGCTGGTCCTGTTGGGCCAGGTGCTGGAGCTGCGTGCCCGCAGTCAGACCAATGCCGCCATCAAATTGCTGTTAGGCCTGGCGCCGAAGACGGCACGCATCGTGCGCGAGGACGGCACGGAAGAAGACATTCCCCTGGAGCACGTCAAGCCC
Organism: uncultured Ectothiorhodospiraceae bacterium; assembly: GCA_964614545.1. Lineage (GTDB taxonomy): Bacteria > Pseudomonadota > Gammaproteobacteria > SZUA-152 > SZUA-152 > DRQN01. The sequence continues at coordinate 4,651 of CAZTPE010000114.1, read as the reverse complement.
GGCGACATCCTGCGCGTCCGTCCCGGGGAAAAGATTCCAGTGGACGGTGTGGTGATCGAAGGGGAAAGCAATGTCGATGAGTCCATGGTCACCGGTGAGCCGCTGCCGGTGGTGAAGACGGCGGAGGAACGCCTGATCGGCGCCACCGTCAACGGCACCGGCGGACTGCTGATGCGCACTGAAAAGGTGGGTGCCGACACCCTGTTGTCGCAGATCGTCAAGATGGTGGCCGAGGCGCAGCGCTCACGCGCGCCAATACAGAAGCTGGTGGACATCGTCGCTGGCTACTTTGTCCCGGCGGTGGTGGTGATCGCCATCATCACCTTCATCGTCTGGTCCGTATGGGGGCCGGAGCCGGCCATTGCCTATGCGGTGATCAATGCCGTGGCGGTGCTGATCATCGCCTGCCCCTGTGCGCTGGGCCTGGCCACGCCCATGTCCATCATGGTCGGCACCGGTAAGGGCGCGATGATGGGGGTGCTGATCAAGAATGCCGAGGCGCTGGAAATCATGCAGAAGGTCGACACCCTGGTGGTGGACAAGACCGGCACCCTCACTGAAGGCAGGCCGAAGCTGGTGGCGGTGGTGGTCAGCGAGGGCTTCGAGGAGAAAGACATCCTGCGCCTCGCCGCCAGCCTGGAACGGTCCAGCGAACATCCTCTGGCCGAAGCCATTGTGCAGGGTGCCGAGGAACGCGGGGTGGAACTGACGTCGGCCGGCAACTTCCAGTCTGTGACGGGCAAGGGTGTGACCGGTGTCGTGGATGGCCACGAGGTCTCGCTGGGTAATCTCAAATTGCTGGAGAGCCTGGGCATTGACGCGGGTGATTTACCGAAGCAGGCCGATAGCCAGCGCGCCGAAGGCCAGACCGTGATGCTGTTGGCGATTGATGGCAAGGCCGCCGGCTTGATCGGTGTTGCCGATCCCATCAAGGAAACGACGCCAGAGGCGATTCGTGACCTGCATGCCGAAGGTATCCGCGTGGTGATGCTCACCGGTGACAGTCGTAAGACTGCCGAGGCGGTGGCGGCGAAACTGGATATCGACCAGGTTCAGGCCGAGGTATTGCCGGAGCAGAAAGCCGAAGTGGTGAAACGGTTGCAAGCCGAAGGGTGTATCGTCGCCATGGCTGGTGACGGCATCAATGATGCCCCGGCGCTAGCTCAGGCCCACGTTGGCGTGGCTATGGGCACAGGCACCGATGTGGCGATGGAAAGTGCTGGTGTGACTCTGGTTAAGGGTGACTTGCGTGGCATCGTACGGGCTCGGCGCTTGTCTCACGCCACCATGCGCAATATCCGTCAGAACTTATTCTTTGCCTTCATCTATAACGCGTTAGGCGTACCCGTCGCCGCCGGTGTGCTGTTTCCTGTTTTCGGCATTCTGTTATCGCCCATCATTGCTGCGGCGGCTATGAGCTTCAGCTCGGTGTCGGTGATCATGAATGCCCTGCGCCTGCGAAATGTGAAGTTGTGAAAAGAGAGCTTTATTACTTGAGCATTGCTTGACCTGTGTCTTGCACTCATGTCCTAACCTCTGATTATGAGCGTAAAACAGGCTTCATGAACAGGAGGATGAATCATGCAGAAGGTAATAGATCAAACAAATCTGAATCTTGGTACAGTATCTCCAGATGCCCGTCATTTCAGTGCGCAGGTCGATGCCGGGCGAGCCATTGTTTCCCTTTTACTGACTGGATACACAGGTGAAGTGGCGGTTCAGCTGTGGGACGGTAATCTGGCGGCAGGCAATGAGGGTGCAGCTTGCCGACTGGTGTTCCATCACCCGGACGCCCTGCGTGACCTGATTTTGCGTCGCAACCTCGTTCGTCTGACCGAGTTTTATCTGGCGGGGCGGATTGATGTCATCGGTGACATGGAAGGTCTGTTCAGTCTGGCGCCGCATCTGTCGGGATTGAAATTATCGTGGCGGGATAAGTGGCAATTAATCTCTCTCGCATTGCGTCTGCCGGCCAGCCGGATGCACTTGGCTCGGAAAGGTCTGAACCATGACAATTCCCACGCCACCATTGCCCATCACTATGACGTGGGCAATGCGTTTTATCAGCTATGGCTGGATCCGGAAATGGTCTATTCCTGCGCCTATTTCCTGCGTCGGGATGAGTCACTGGCCAAGGCCCAACAGAACAAGCTGGACTATATCTGCCGCAAGTTACGCCTGTCGCCGGGGATGACACTGCTGGATATCGGCTGCGGCTGGGGCGCACTGGCTATTTGGGCGGCACGTCATCATGGCGTCCGGGTGCATGGCATCACCCTCAGTGAGGCCCAGTACCATTTCGCCTGCCAGCGTGTCGAGGAAGAGGGTTTATCTGATCAGGTCACCATTGAACTGTGTGACTATCGTGATCTGCCGCAAGACGTCCAGTATGACCGTGTGGCCAGTATCGGTATGTTCGAGCATATCGGGATAAAGAATTTCCCCACCTACTTCTCCTTGGTGAAGCGCGTGCTCAAACCCGGTGGTCTGTTCCTCAACCACGGTATATCCAATGAGGCTGGCTGGCGACGCACCCAACTGACCCGTTTCATCAATCGCTATATTTTTCCCGATGGTGAGCTGACCTCCATCAGCAGGGTATCGCAGGCGATGGAAGGGGCAGGTTTTGAAGTAGTCGATATCGAGGGGCTGCGCAGGCACTACGCACTGACGCTGCGTCACTGGGTCAAAGCCTTGGTCGAGAAAAAAGAGCAGGTGGCCAATCTGTCCAGCGAGGAATCCTATCGTCTCTGGAATCTCTACATGGCTGGCTGTGCTTATTTCTTCGATGCCGGTGAAATTAATGTCTATCAGGTTCTGGCTGGACATGCCGGCCAACCACTCAATATGCCGCTGACGCGCGATGATCTGTATTGCACAACCGTCAGACATTGAGGCGAGAAGAGTGACGTTGAGGCTTCCGATAATGAAGGAGGGCATGAAGAATGAATCGAAAAATCTCTCCTATGGTGATAGGGCATGCAACGAGCATTCGGTACCGACTGCGAGAATGCCATGCAAACAGGGAATAGCTGATAGCTTCATGTCTGCCTTCCTTCTCAGGAATGTATGAACTCAAACTGGAGTCATAACAGATGATTGACCATTCTCAGACATGCCGCTGGTGCGGCCAACGAACCACTGAATCCAGTTATGCCTCTGAGTATGACGGCGCATTTTGCTGTGAGGGGTGTTTTCTGGGCTATATGAGCCAGCAGCGCTCCCTACGTGAGCGCGATGTTTCTCAGCTGGCCCTGGTCGAGGCGCTGGCGGCGGCGCTTGATGCGCGCGAACGGGAGACCGGTTTGCACTCCAAGCGGGTTGCCTGCCATACCCAGGTGTTGGCGCACCATTTCAGTCAGGATGACGACTGGCTACAGCAGGTCTACTGGGGGGCACTGCTGCATGATATCGGTAAGATTGCTATTCCCGATGCCGTATTGCTCAAGGAGGGTCCGTTGAGTGAGGAAGAGTGGTCAATCATGCGCAGTCATCCGCAACGCGGGCACGACATTATCGCTGGCCTTCCCTTTATGGCGAGGGCGGCGGACATCGTGCTCTGTCACGAGGAACGCTACGACGGTGGCGGCTATCCGCAGGGCCTGGCCGGTGATGACATCCCCTGGGCTGCCCGTCTATTTTCCGTTATCGACACCTTGGATGCCATGACCTCTGACCGACCCTACCGCCAAGGTCTACCATTCGATGAAGTGAAGGCGGAAATCCTGCACATGAGCGGCAGCCAGTTCGACCCTCGTGCAGTGGAGGCCTTTGTTGCTGAGGAAGCGATGTTGCGGGAAATGGTTGAGGTGAAATGCGCGATAACGCCCGAACCATACCAGCCTGCGGAGATACACAGTGTGGATCGAGACACTGTGGCGTACGACCACATGAGGATGCACCGTGGGCGCGGATACCATATCTGAATGCGATATGTCGTGAATCCACTTGCACAGTGCGGTTTGCTACAACCTATTGGAAGCGCATGCCTCTTCAGGAGATGAGCTGATGCACGAACATGGCAAGGTATGATGACCAGCGCAATGAATATTACCCGTAATATACAGGGTTGTTCCTTGCCATCATCGGTTTTCTGGTGCAGTGGCCGACACTGCTCACCGAATTATGGCCCCCACTATGCGCTACGCTTACTAATGAGTATCTGCACAGGGTCGGAGAGTGATGTGCTGAGGCGGAGTTTAGAAAACTCTATAACGACTATGCACATAAAACACTGGTCTTTTTTCCGTCGTTCAGTCAATGGAAGGCATTTCTGATTCCATCCAGGCGAAGTTGGTTGTGGAAGCCGCCAACATGCCGGTGACCCACCGGGCGGATGAGCAGATGCAACAACAGGGCATTGTCATTGTGCCGGATCTGTTGCCAACGTGGGCGGTGTGCTGGCGTCTTATTACGAGTGGGTACAGAACCTTCAGCCATTTCCGTGGGATCGGGAGTTGGTGTTGAAGCGCCTGGAACGGGTGCTTCGGTTGCGGGTATTTTGAGTCTGTATTGATTAAAGAAGGAGAAAGTCTTATGGCCATGATGAAGAACCGTAAATCACTATTTTCCGTCACGCTGTTTTTAGTCCGGTACTCTCTGTTTTTGCCACTGAAATATCAGACGTAGAACCGCCAGTCGGTTATCTGTT
>CAZTPE010000113.1:0-7871 GCA_964614545.1 uncultured Ectothiorhodospiraceae bacterium | reverse complement strand
ATAGCTTACTGATTAAAAAGGACTTTTTGTCTGTAGGGCTGATACCCTACCAATATCAAGGTGCATACCTTGACAGCCCTTTATTCCTACTCCTCAATATACCTGGACATACACACAGCCAAGCAGGGTGGACACGCTTTACGTGACCACGCGGAATCTGAGCCACCATGCATGAATTACACTACCGGCCTACATGAAGACAAATTAATATAAGGAAGCACCCTCAGAACTGAGCAGCACAGGGCTTTGGAGATTCGAAATATGGGAAATGAGTAACGTGTGGGCACATAAAGCGTGTCCACCCTACCTGGATATAGTTGATGAAGTACTAACCCATCAGCAGATGCCTGACCTCTGAAATCTGCTCTTTGGCCTGGTCCAGCAGCTTCACGCTCATTTCCGGCGTCAGCTCGCCGTGGGCGATTTTGCAAAAGGCCGGCACTTCGCCGAGCTGGGGCAGGCCCTGCATCCTGGCCGTGCCCATGAAGCTGTGTAATTGCGCAACGATGGCGATGTCGCAATAGTCGGCTTCCGGGGCCGGGTCACGAGACCATTTCTCCGCCTCTTGCGCGGCGGTGACAAAGGCCTCTGAAAAATCCCATTCACGCAGGATTATTCCCCCCAGTTCACCCTTTAGCTCGACAATGATCCGTTCCAGGGCTGCACGGTCTTCGGCCAGTTCCCGGTAGTTCTCGGCATAGGAAAGAATGACCAGTTCACCGATGTCGTGCAACAGACCAATCAGTAAGGCTTCGTCCGGACTCATCCCCGGCGTCACTTCCGCCAGCACCTGGGCAATGGCGCCGACCTCTACGCTGTGCTCCCATAATTGCTGGGCATGTCGGGTCAGTAAGGCGTTGTGAATTTTCTCTTTGAACAGGTTGCGCAGGACGAAGCCCACCACCAGGTTACGGGTGGATTCCAACCCCAGCCGGGAAATGGCCTGCTGGCAGCTGTCCACGGGCCGCAGGCCGTGATAAAGCGCGCCGTTGGCGATCTTCATCAGTTTGGCGCTGATGGCGAGATCCGTCTGCACCAGTTTGGCAACCTGTTGCACGGAGGCCTCTTCCCGGTCGATCAGGTGGCGAATCCTCACGGCGATGTCCGGCAGGCTGGGCAAGACCAGGCGGTCGTTGATCAAGTCATCGTAGATTTCCGTGTACAGGGGATGCACGCTCAGTCCGTGATGGTCGTCATCCTCCACCAGCATGCATACCTGCCTGCTGGGCGCATATTTCAGGCTTGCCAGCAATGCCTTCTGCACACGCAGAAACTGCACCGGTGTCTGCGCCCGAATGGTGTATTTGCGCGGCTGCAGATGAGCAACCGGATGCCGGGCGGCCTCTGTCCCGGCCCGGATATCCAGCACCTTGCCGTCAGCCGATACCAGATGCAGCACGCCCTTCAACAGGTAGTAATCCCATTCGTCCGTACTGCCTAACTCGGCAAACACGTAACCCTTGCGCTCATTCATCACCCAGGCATGGTCGGCAAGCACGATCAGTTCATCTTCATTGCATCCGTTAAAGGGGATCAAGCCGGAGAGAATATCGATGTCCGCTGGACTGGCTTTCACTGGTTTTTTACCGCGATATGTTTAACGACCCCGCCTGTTTGTAGGGCGGGGTATACGCCACACCCATCGGCAAACACACTGAGAACTTGAGATTGTTGTGGTATAAGGAGACCACCGCACATCGTCAATAACAGGAATCCGGCATGTCCAAATTCGCCCACACACACGCCCTGTGGCTACTGCTGCCTGCCCTTTTTCTCAGCGCCTGCGCCAGCATCAGCAAGAGTGAGCGTGTGGACGGCCTCAACAACACTCTGAAGAACTACAAACGCGACATCCGTTGGGGAGAATTCGACGCCGCCTGGGCCTTCCGCCGCTGGGAGGGGGACAATTACGAGGAACCGCCTGAAATACTGAAGGGTCTGCGAGTCACCAGCTACAAGGTCGTCAACACCCACATGGGCGCCGACAACCTGAGTTATACGCAAACGGTGCACATCTCCTACCACCTCGCAGACTCACCGCGCGTGAGGAAGATCACCGACCGGCAAAGGTGGGAATACGACGAAGAGGCAAAACGCTGGTGGCTGGTGAGCGACATGCCGAAATTCTAGTGCAGATTCAGCTGCCGCAAACCACCTTCCACCTCGACTCAGGGCCCCGAATCGGCGACAATCGCGTGTTATCCCAACAACCCACACCGCGTGCCCAAACAAGCAAACCCATGCCCACGAAATACAAAACAGACGACCTGCGCATCAAGGCCATCAAGGAGGTCGTCGCCCCGGCCGAAGTCCTCGCCGAGCATTCCATCTCCGACACGGCCGCAGAAACCACCGCCACCACCCGTCAGGCCATCCACCGCATCCTCAACCACGAGGACGACCGCCTGCTGGTGGTCATCGGCCCCTGCTCCATTCATGACCCGCAGGCCGCACTGGAATACGCCACTCGCCTGAAACGACTGCGCGACGAACTGGCCGATGACCTGCTCATCGTGATGCGCATCTATTTCGAAAAGCCACGTACCACCGTGGGCTGGAAGGGACTGATCAACGACCCGCATCTCAACGGCAGCTTCGAGATCAACCAGGGCCTGAAACTGGCGCGCAAGCTGCTGCTGGACATCAATAACCTGGGCATCCCGGCCGGCACCGAGTTTCTCGATCTGATCACCCCGCAGTACGTCTCCGACCTGATCAGCTGGGGCGCCATCGGCGCGCGCACCACGGAAAGCCAGGCGCACCGTGAGCTGGCCTCCGGCCTGTCCTGCCCGGTAGGGTTCAAGAACGGCACCGACGGCACACTGAAGATCGCCATCGACGCAGTGGGGGCCGCCAGTCAGCCGCACTATTTCCTGTCCCTGACCAAGGCCGGCCACTCCGCCATCTTCGCCACCACCGGCAATGAAGACTGCCACATCATCCTGCGTGGTGGACGCGAGCCCAATTACGATGCCGCCAGCGTCGAGCTGGCCGTGAAAGAGATGGAAAAGGCCGGGCTGCAACCGCGCCTGATGATCGACTTCAGCCATGCCAACAGCCGCAAGCAGCACCAGCGCCAGATTGAGGTGGGCCACGACGTGGCCGCCCAGATTGCCGCCGGCAACCGCAACATCCTGGGCGCCATGATCGAAAGCCACCTGGTGGCGGGTCGGCAGAACGTGGAAGAGGGGCAGGATCTGGTGTTCGGCCAGAGCATCACTGACGCCTGCATCGGCTGGGATGACAGTGAGCCCCTGCTACGCGAACTGGCCAGCGCCGTGCGCCAGCGTCGCAAGACCTGATTCAGGATGATGGATCCGATGGCAACCTGGGAAAAGCTGTTGTTGGGCGTCTTCGCCCTGCTGCTGATCTTCTGGTTTCGTCCCGGCCTCAAGGCCGCCTTTCAGCGCAGCGCAGAGGCGGAAGAGAAAGACTGGATGGGCCTGCTCATCCCCTTCGCCCTGGTGATCGGCTTCGTCCTGCTGCTGATATCGATGGTCTAGTGCTCCGTCCAGGTTATATTGACAGAGCACTAGCCTTACAAGTGGGCGCTGAAACGGCCCCGGCTGGCGCCCACCATCAAATCGCGGAAATCCTCGCCACGTAAGTGGATCAGTTCGGTGTGGTTGCCGGCTTCGAAGAACACCTCGTCACAATCGGCAAGGCTTTCATCCAGCGCCACATCGATACCATAGGCCTCGCCCAGCGGGGGAATCGCCCCGGTCTCGCAATCACTGAAGAGATCCTCCAGCTCCTGCTCCGTGGCCAGCTCCAGGCGCCGGTCCAGCGCCTCATCCAACAGCTCAAACTCCACCTGATGATCGGCCGGAACCACCACCATCAGATAGCCCTGGTAGTCTTCGGTCATCACACACTTGGCCAGCTTGCTGCCGGGAATATGTGCCGCCTCCGCCGTTTCCAGACTACTGCTGCTGTGCTTGTGGTGCAGTACGTCATATTCCACACCCCAGCGATCGAGATATTCCTGTAACGTCATTGCAACGGCCATGATCACCCCTCCTCTTTCTGGCGCGCCCATCAGCGCATGGGTAAAGCCCACATGGAAAGCTATAGTCAAGAGTTGGCGACTTGTACAGCCACAGAGAAATTATGGGAATGCGAGGGCGTCTTTTTCAGCAAACGGCTAGTGCAGTGTCCTGAATATAGTGCATATTCAGGACACTGCACTAAAAGCTCTGGCCGTAAGCCTCAATCTCACTCAAGGCCCGTTCACAGGCGCTGCGATCGCTGTCCGGCAGGGACAGAAGATAGGGTTCGATATCCTCGACCCGGCCTTCCCGGGCCAGGCTTTGCAACATGCTAAGGTGGGTACCGTATTGCAATATCCTGCCCAGCGGCGACATCCGGCCTGCCGTGGGATCAACCTGATCCTGCAGGGCCTCCACACTCGCAGCCGGCAAATCCCATTGCCGGGCAATCAGGCAGGTAAGCCGTTTTGCCGACTGCTGGATCTGATTACGAAACTGGATCGAGCGTGGCGCCTCGGTGCCCTGGGAAATCGCCTGCAAGGTCTGCACCACCAGCACCATACCCACGTTGTGTACCAGTCCGGCGATATAGGCCTCAAAGCGACTGCCGTTCAAGCTCAGGGCCAGACTGCGGCAAGCCACCGCCACCGATAGCGCCTGTGGCCAAACCTTGCGGCCCACATGCTGATAGTAGTGGCCACCCCCAAGTTTCATGATCGGTTTCAGCGACACCGTAATCACCACCTCACGCAGGCCCACCAGCCCCAGCTGCATCACCACCTGCTCCAGGCAGGTAATCTTTGCCGCGGCACGAAAACACGGGCTGTTGGCCAGACGCAGAACCTCCGCCACTAACAGGGCATCCTGCCCCACCACCTGTGCAATCTCCTCCCATGAGGCCCGTTCATCACGCAGGGCCTTCATGAGCTTGGGCAGCACATCGGGCAGCCTGGGCAGGGAATCGCATACCGTATCCGCCGATGCCAGCAGCCCTTCCACACCATCAAGCACCTGCGTCTCGAAACCGTTGAGGGGGATATCAAGCGGGGAATTGACACCCAACAGGTACGAGCAATATTCATCCTCAATGCCGGCCAGGGGCAGAACCGGCGTATCCTGCGCCGCTTCAGGCCGATGGGTATCCACAGGTGTGTCTGTTTTTTCCTCTGGGGCGCCATTTCCCGTCGCAGAGAACAGGCGCTTGAACTGACCAATCATGCTTTGTGTCTCTTTTGGGTGCTTCTCTTTATTCTCAGCTCGAACGATGCGGTTCGCTACCGCTCACCAGCATCCTACACAGACGACCGAAACAACTTGCCTTCACACACCACCTTCAACAACCTACACAACAAGCAGCGCGGATAAATCTGACCACCCTGAAGAAACCGGGCGTTGGCAGGAGCATTAGCGGCAGTCGTAAGAAAATCTCAAGACCCGAAACCGGCCGGCAAATACTTACCCTGCCCGCAACCTTGCGCTAAAATCCTCCCCCCGTTTTCCCGCTATCCGTTCCGAGACAAGCCGCCATGAACTGCGCTATCTACAAGGGCTCCAAAAAAGCCGATCATTATCTATATATTGAACGTGAAGACGATTTTGACCAGGTCCCGCAACACCTGCTGGAGATGCTCGGCGAACTGAGCCTGGTCATAAACATCGAGCTGAGCGAGGAGCGCAGGCTGGCGCAGGCGGACGTGAAAAAGGTCATGCAGTCACTGGCGGAGCAAGGCTACTACTTCCAGATGCCGCCGCGACCGGAGATCCACGGGCGGGAGTATCCCAGCCGTTCGCTGCGCTGACGATCCACGCACGGGCATAGGCACGCAGAGACAAAAAAGGCCGGTCATAGACCGGCCTTTTTCATTGCGATACGAAAGATCGCTTACAGCTTGTCGGCATTCTCCGCCAGATACTCGGCCACGCCTTCCGGGGTGTCCTTCATGCCCTTATCGCCTTCGTGCCAGTTGGCCGGGCAGACCTCACCGTTCTCTTCGTGGAACTGCAGGGCGTCGACCATGCGCAGCATCTCGTCGATATTGCGACCCAGGGGCAGATCGTTGACCACCTGATGGCGCACCACGCCTTCCTTGTCGATGAGGAAGGAGCCACGGAAGGCCACGGCGCCATCGGGGGTCTCGACATCATAGGCCTTGCAGATGCCGTGGGTCATGTCGGCCACCAGCGGGTAACCCACCTGGCCGATACCGCCTTCATTGATGGGGGTATTGCGCCAGGCGTTGTGGGTGTAGTGGGAATCGATGGAGACACCGATCACTTCCACGTTGCGCTTCTTGAACTCTTCCAGGCGATGATCGAAGGCGATCAGCTCGGAAGGACAGACGAAGGTGAAGTCCAGAGGATAGAAAAAAACCACCGCGTACTTGCCATCGACGACCTTGGCGAAGTTGAAATCATCAACGATGGTACCGTCGCCCAGTACGGCCGGGGCAGTGAAATCAGGGGCATTGCGACCTACGAGAACTCCCACGAGAGTATCCTCCTATCTAAAGTGAATAAAGCGCTGCTGAATCAGTCTGACTGACCATTAGCGAAAAAACCGAGAGACCTAGTATAACACTCAAGTTATTAAGACTGAATCTAAATCTGAACTCTGCTTTATAGGGTCACTGACGGCGATAATCAAGCCCTAATTTGCCCGCGCCCTTTTTTCAACCCGCCAGCAGCGGTGGATCTTCGGATTACGCTCGAAGTCCTTGGGCAGGGTCTGGCGTGAGATATCCTCAATGCTGAGGTCGGCCAGGGCGGCCTCGTCCAGCTTAAAGCGTCGGAAATTGTTGGAAAAGATCAGCACCCCGTCCGGCTCCAGCAGGGCCACGGCATGGCGGATCAGGGCCACGTGGTCGCGCTGTACGTCGAAGCTGTCGGCCATACGCTTGGAGTTGGAGAAGGTGGGCGGGTCGAGGAAGATCAGCCCGTAACGCTGCGCTGCCACGTCCGCGCCGCCGGCCGTGTTGCGCTGGCGGGCCTTGCCCCACACGCCGCGCGCGCCCTCGCCGGCATCACCACCCTTCTCCAGCGCCGCGGCCTGCGCCGCCAGCCATGCGGTGACGTCGGCCTGCACCAGTTGGTGCGCCGGGCCACGGATGTCATTCTGCACCAGATTGCGCCGCGTCCAGTCCAGGTAGGTCTTGGACATGTCCACCGTGGTGGTTTGGGTGGCGCCACCCAGGGCGGCGTGCACGGTGGCCGCACCGGTGTAGGCGAACAGATTGAGGAAGGCGCGCCCGGCGGCCAGCTCGCCGATCATCCGCCGGGTGAGACGGTGGTCGAGGAACAGGCCGGTGTCGAGATAGTCCTCAAAATTGACCCACAGCCGGCACGGCCCCTCACGCACGACGTGAAAGCGCTTTTCATCCTGCAGCTTTTCGTACTGGCTGCTGCCGCGCTGCTTTTCACGCAGCTTGAGGTGCACATGCTCCGGCGCCACCTCCAGCACCTCGGGCATCACCGACAGGGCCTCGTGGCGGCGCGCGCGCACCTTCTCTTCGGGGATCGTCGCCGGCGCGGCGTATTCCTGCACGTGCACATGGCGGCCGTCCTCACCGTCGTAGACGTCCACCGCCAGGGCGTATTCGGGCATGTCGGCGTCGTAGGCGCGGAAGGCGTGGATGTCTTCCTGTCGCCGCCAGCGTGCCAGCTGTTTGAGGTTCTTGCGCAGGCGATTGGCGAACATCTGTGCGCCGGACGACTGCGCAATCTCGGGATTGGTGGGCACCGGGCCGCGCCGCATGGCCCACTTGGGATCCACCTCGAAGCGCAGCAGCTGGCACTCCATCGCACCATTGTAAAGCTTGTGCAGGCGCCGTGCGCGCAGGCCGATGGCCTTGCCCAGCTCGCGGTCGCTGGTAATCACCGCCGCGC
>CAZTPE010000112.1:0-7892 GCA_964614545.1 uncultured Ectothiorhodospiraceae bacterium | reverse complement strand
CTGGATGAAATGCTCGGGTCGCTGCTGAAGCAGTTGATTTTGATTCGGCGGGCCAGCTCCTCCCAGCCATATTTTTCCTCCAGCCGGGTGACGATCGTTTTGAGGGTTACGCCGTGCAATGGATCGCGGCTGGTTGGTTTATTCTTTTCCTGATCCATCGCCGTTTTTACTCTCTTTTTTTGATTCGTCCGGTTTCGGCTCGGCCTTTTTTACGCGAATCTTGTTGCCGGCGACATCCTTGCCATTGAGGATTTTTATCGCGGCCTTGGCTTCGCCCGGCTTGGGCATTTCGATGAAACCAAATCCCTTGGAGCCGCCGGTCTTTTTGTCGATGATCAGGGTGCAGGATTGCACAGCGCCGTGGGCCTCGAACAAGGTGCGGAGTTCGGCCTCGGTGGTGGTGCGGGCGAGATTGCGTATCAGTAGTTTCATGGGGGTGCCGTGTTAATGTCGGTCAAAGAGGGTGTGGGGATATTTCAAGCGCACGGCATTATAAGGCAAAGACATGATGAATATTGAGGCAATCACCCACTACGTCCAGCTTACCAGGAGAATTGCGACTTCAGGACAGCCGACGGAAGCGCAGTTTAGCGATATTGCACGATGTGGATACAAGGCAGTTATCAATCTGGCCATGCCGGATTCTGCCGGGGCTCTGGACAATGAGGGTGCGATTGTGACGTCGCAGGGGCTGTCGTATTTCCATATCCCGGTGCCATTTGATGCGCCGGAGAAAAGACATCTTGCTGTCTTTATCAAATTGATGGCGGCGCTGGAGGGCGAACGGGTGTGGGTACATTGCGCAAAAAATTATCGGGTGTCGGCGTTTATGTCCCATTACCAAAAATGGATGCATAAACTTTCAGCGGAGGAGGCGCGATTGATCCTCTATGAAGGCTGGCAGCCTGATGAGATATGGCAAGCGTTTTTGGCCATCGACGTCAATGATGTGTGAATCATCGCGCTGGCAAGGTAGCCGGCTTTTTCCGCTGCGGTTTCGTGCGTGGCACTATTTCTTTTCAAGGGCGGCATCCAGCGCCTTCAGCGTCTGGGTCAACTCGTCTTCTTCGGTTTCATCTTCCGGTGGCTTGTTGCTTTCGTCCGAGATCCAGCGCAGGGCGATGACGCTGATGTTGTCGGCCTCGGGGTAGCTACGGAATTCGGCCTGGTAGGCGAGGCGGTCGATGGCCTTGTTGAGGGTGGTCTGGGCCAGGGTCTCCGCCATGTAGTCGTCGTCGATGGCGTCCCACAGGCCGTCGGAGCAGAGCAGGAAGATATCCTTTTTTTCGAGCGCGGTCTTTTCGCTGAAGGCGGGAATGGGGGGGCGCTTCCGGTCGCCCACGCAGCGGGTGACGAGGTTGCGCTGGGGGTGGTTTTTGAGCTCTCTTTCGCTGATTTTCCCGGCCGCCAACAGATTTTCGATTTTTGAATGATCACGTGTGCGGTTCAGTACCTGGCCGTCGCGGAACAGGTATAGGCGGCTGTCGCCGACGTGTGCCCACCAGGCATGGCCGTGCTGGATCAGGCACACCACGCAGGTCGTGCGCGGTTCCACGGGTGGGTATTGTTCGGCGCCCTTGCGGATCACCGCCAGGTGGGCGTCACTGACCAGTACCTTGAGGAAGGCGACCGGGTCGGTGATGGGCTGATGGTGCTGCTGGAACTGGCGCAGCATGCTGTTGACCAGGGCGGCTGAGGCCAGCTGGCCGCCGCGATAGCCGCCCATGCCGTCGGCCAGCACCAGCAGCACGCGGTCGTCCACCTCGGCGATGCCGATGCGGTCTTCGTTGACCATGCGGTTGCCGAGGCGGCTGGTCTTGGTGTGCTGGTATTTCATCGCAGCCACGGCAGGTGGTTGGTGATGCGTTCGAGCAGGTCGTCGGGTTCTTCGTCGGGCCGATCCAGGGCCTGGATGAATTCGTCGACGTTTTGCGGCCGCAGTTCGGGGTCGATCTCCATGGCCCAGTCCAGCGCTTCCAGCAGGCTGGCGGAGTAACGCCGGCGGAAGGCGCTGGCGGCGGGGCGCAGCTTGTCCTTTTCCTTGCGCTGGTTGGAGGGTGGTGGTGAGCTGCCTTCGATGCAGGTGCGCATGGTGGCGCCGATGGCGTAGATGTCGCTCCAGGGGCCGACATAGCCGTTGGGGTCATATTGCTCCACCGGTGAGAAACCGGGCGTGACCACCTGTGCCACCTGCAGCTTGCGTGAGGTGCAGCGCGGAAATACGGCGCCGAAGTCGAGCAGCAGCGGGATGCCACCGGGGCAAAGATGGATGTTGCCGGGCTTGATGTCCAGGTGCAGCAGGTCGGTGTCGTGCACCTGCCGCAGGCCATTGAGCAGAGGCGGGAAAACGGTGCGCAGCAGGGTCTCGCTGAGGCCGCCGCTGTGGGAGCGGATATAGCTCTGCAGGTTTTTGCCCGGCCGGTACTCCATCACCATGTAGACGGTATCGTTGGCGCTGAAGAAGTTGAGCACGCGCACGATGTTGGGGTGGTCGAGGCGGGTCAGGGCGGTGGCCTCCTGCAGGAACAGCTTGCGGCCCTCGCCGAAGTTCTCCGCATGGGCGTCGCTGATGGGGGCGATGGTGCCGTCGTCACTGCGCAGGGCCAGCTTGTTGGGCATGTACTCCTTGATCACCACCTGCTGGTCGCTTTGCTCGTCATGGCACAGGTAGACGATGCCGAAGCCACCGGCGTTGAGGGGCTGGTGTACCCGGTAGTGTTCCAGCCGGGTACCCTTGGGCAGGGCGTTGCCGGGCTCGTGTTTGGGCTTGGTCAGTGGAGGCATGCCGGCGGCTGTGGTTGGTGGTGACTATTTCCGCGGCGCAGCGTCACATGGATACCTGTGGGGATAGCAGTTAGAATTCGTGCTCATTTTTTCTGAATCTCGCCAATGGGGCGCGCAGGGGTTTCGCCATGATCCGCAGTATGACGGGCTTTGCCCGCCGAGAAGACAGCACCGATGACGGGCTCCTCGTCTGGGAATTAAGATCGGTCAACCATCGCTTTTCTGAAGTCAGCCCACGTTTGCCGGAGGATCTGCGCTCGCTGGAGCCGGCGGTGCGCGAGCACGTCGGTAAGCGCATCAAACGCGGCAAGCTGGATGCCACCCTGCGTTTCAAGCCCGTGCCGCAGGCCGACCAGCCGCTGGAGATCGACCATGGGCTGGTGACTAAGCTGTCGCACGTCAGCCGCGAGATCGACGGCCTGCTCTACAATGCCGCGCCGGTGAACTCCTTCGACGTGCTGCGCTGGCCCGGTGTGCTGGTGACGCCGGAGCAGGATTTTTCGCGCACCGGTGAGGCGGCATTGGCCCTGCTGGACGCCGCGCTGGACGAGCTGATGGCCAATCGCGAGCGTGAAGGCGAGCAGCTGAAGGCCATTATCGAGCAGCGTTGTGCGGCGATGGAGGAGCAGGTGGCGGCGGTGCGCAAGCGCCTGCCCGAGGTGCTGCAGGCGGTGCGCGAGCGACTGCAGGCGCGGCTCTCGGAGCTGGCCGGCGAGCTGGACAACGACCGCGTCGAGCAGGAGATCGCCCTGCTGGCCAACAAGGCCGATGTCGACGAGGAACTGGATCGCCTCGACACCCACATCACCGAGGTGCG
Organism: uncultured Ectothiorhodospiraceae bacterium; assembly: GCA_964614545.1. Lineage (GTDB taxonomy): Bacteria > Pseudomonadota > Gammaproteobacteria > SZUA-152 > SZUA-152 > DRQN01. Next base: position 4,291 of record CAZTPE010000112.1, on the reverse strand, counting down.
GCGCGTGCTGGCGCAGGATGAGCCGGTGGGCCGGCGTCTCGATTTTCTCATGCAGGAGCTGAACCGCGAGGCCAACACCCTGGGTTCCAAGTCGGTGGATGCCGAGCTGACGCGTGCCTCGGTGGAGCTGAAGGTGCTCATCGAACAGATGCGCGAACAGGTGCAGAACATTGAATAAGACCGCCGAGACGGCCGTGGACAGCGGCACCCTGTATGTAATCTCTGCGCCCTCAGGGGCGGGCAAGACCAGCCTGGTGAAGGCCCTGCTGGACACCCTGGACGGCATCGAGGTCTCCGTCTCCCACACCACGCGCGCCATGCGCCCCGGCGAGGTGGATGGCCGGGACTACCATTTCGTCGATGCCGAGCGCTTTCTGGCGATGGTGGTAGAGGGGGATTTTCTCGAACACGCGCAGGTGTTCGACAACTATTACGGCACCTCCAAACAGGCGGTGCAGGAGCGGCTGCAGTGCGGCCGCGACGTGATTCTGGAGATCGACTGGCAGGGCGCACAGCAGGTGCGCAAGCTGTTCCCGGACTGCCGCAGCGTCTTCATTCTACCCCCCTCCAAGGCGGCCCTGCGCGAACGTCTGACCGGCCGTGGCCAGGACAGCGAGGCTATCATCGAGCGGCGCCTGCGTGATGCCGAAGCGGACATGTCCCACTACGATGAGTTCGATTTCGTGGTGGTCAACGACGACTTCGAGCAGGCCCTGTCCGAGCTGCGCGCCATCGTCATCGCCCAGCGCCTGAGCCTCCAGCGGCAGGCGATGCGCCTGCGCGAACTCATCGCTGAGCTGATCAGCAACCCAGTGTAGCGGTTCAGTTTGTTTTCGACTGGTGTATGATGTGTGCAGATTTTTCGTTACGAATTGAGCATCAGGAACATCGGAACTTGAGGTGCAATGCATGGTAAGGATGGAAACCCCGGTCTGTGATTTCGGCACGCCTGCGGTGGACTTCGCCCTGCCCGGTGTGGACGGCAAGACCTGGACGCTGGCCGATTGCCGAGGTGAAAAGGGCCTCCTCGTGATGTTCATCTGCAACCACTGCCCCTACGTCAAATCCATCCGCGAACGCCTGGTGCACGATACCCGCGAACTGCAAGCGCTCGGCATCAACAGCGTGGCCATTATGGCCAACGACCCCGACGAATACCCGGAAGACGCCTTCGACAATATGCGTCGCGTGGCCGAGGAATTCGACTTCCCCTTTCCGTATCTTATCGACGAAACCCAGCAGGTGGCGCAGGCTTACGGTGCGGTCTGCACCCCAGACTTCTTTGGTTACAACGCCGACCTGCAACTGCAGTACCGTGGGCGGTTGGACGAGAGCCGCAAGGAGCCGGTGCCGGACGCCCGCCGCGACCTGTTCGAGGCCATGAAACAGGTGGCGGAAACGGGCCACGGCCCTGAGCAGCAGATCCCCAGTATGGGCTGTTCCATCAAGTGGAAAGAGAGTGCCGGCTGAGAGCGTCGCTATTGCCCTGCCCGCCCGGATCGGCGAGAATTGGCGGTTCTTCGCCATTTTAATCATGGATCGATGGCTGACCGGCGAGTAAAACAGAATAATCAAGGTATGGCGCGCCCACGAGAGTCGCGACAACCTCTCAGGGAGAGCTGGCGCAAAGGCGCCTGTCCGTGTCCATGGGGATACCGGGAGGGTCTGCATCCTGGGAGCCACCCTTTTCAGACACGGGTTTCACAGATTGATGCCAGATTCGGGGCTGCCGCGGCAGCGTCAGTGGTTCCCGTTACCCGCAAGGGCTGGTCATCCAGGTTTCCATTTAACTGAATTACTTTTAACCGAATTTACTTAAGAAGATAGGAGAGTCACATGCCGTCTCGTAAAGAGCTTGCCAACGCCATCCGCGCCCTCAGCATGGATGCCGTGCAAAAGGCCAAGTCCGGCCACCCCGGCGCCCCCATGGGCATGGCCGACATCGCCGAAGTGCTGTGGAACAGCCACATGAAGCACAATCCCAACAACCCCAAGTGGTATGACCGCGACCGTTTCGTCCTCTCCAACGGCCACGGCTCCATGCTGATCTATTCCCTGCTGCACCTCACCGGCTATGATCTCAGCATCGACGACCTGAAAAGCTTCCGTCAGCTGCACTCCAAGACCCCGGGCCACCCCGAATACGGCTATGCGCCGGGCATCGAGACCACCACCGGCCCGCTGGGTCAGGGCATCACCAACGGCGTGGGCATGGCCCTGGCCGAACGCACTCTGGCCGGCCAGTTCAATCGTGACGGCCATCACATCGTCGATCACTACACCTATGTGTTCCTCGGCGACGGCTGCATGATGGAAGGTATCTCCCACGAGGCCGCCGCCATCGCCGGTACCTGGGGCCTGGGCAAGCTGGTCGCCTTCTGGGACGACAACGGTATTTCCATCGACGGCCACACCGATGGCTGGTTCAAGGACGACACGCCGAAGCGCTTCGAGGCCTATGGCTGGCACGTGATCCGTGACGTCGACGGTCACGACGCCGAGGCCGTCGACCGCGCCATTCACGAGGCCAAGTCGGTCAACGACAAGCCCACCATGATCTGCTGCAAGACCGTCATCGGTTACGGCTCACCCAACCTGTGCGGCAGCCACGATTGCCACGGCGCACCGCTGGGCGACGATGAGATCAAGGCCACCCGCGAGAACCTGGGCTGGAAGTACGGCCCGTTCGAGATCCCCGCAGACATCTACGCCGGCTGGGACGCCAAGGCCAAGGGTGACAGCGCCGAGGCCGCGTGGAACACCAAGTTCGAGGCCTACAAGGCCGCCTATCCTGAACTTGCCGCCGAGTTTGAACGCCGCATGAATGGCGAACTGCCCGCCAACTGGGCGCAGGTGGCCGACGATTTCATCAAGCAGGTCAACGGCAAGGCCGAGAGCATCGCCTCCCGCAAGGCCTCGCAGAATGCCATCACCGGTTATGCACCGGCCCTGCCCGAGTTCCTGGGTGGTTCCGCCGACCTGACGCCGTCCAACCTGACCAACTGGCCGGGTGCCGTGAGCATCACCAACACCGTCACCGACGGCAACTACATGTCCTACGGCGTGCGCGAGTTCGGCATGTCCCACGTCATGAACGGCCTGACCCTGCACGGCGGCTTCATCCCCTTCGGCGGCACCTTCCTGATGTTCTCCGAATACGCCCGCAATGCCCTGCGCATGGCGGCGCTGATGAAGCAGCGTACCCTGTTCGTCTACACCCACGACTCCATCGGTCTGGGCGAAGACGGCCCGACGCATCAGCCGGTGGAGCAGATCGCCACCCTGCGCCTGATCCCCAATATGACCCTGTGGCGTCCCTGTGACGCGGTGGAAACCGCCGTTGCCTGGCGCGCCGCGATTGAGAAAAATGACGGCCCCAGCTGCCTGATCTTCTCCCGCCAGGGCCTACCGCACCAGACCCGCAGCGACGAGCAGATCGCCAATATCCGCAAGGGTGCGTATGTGCTGAAGGACTGTGGTTGTGATGAGCCCGATGCCATTATTCTCGCCACCGGTTCTGAGATCGGTCTGGCCATGGACGCTGCTGAAGTGCTGACCGTGAAGGGCAAAAAGATTCGCGTGGTCTCCATGCCGGCCGTGGACGTGTTCGAGGCCCAGGATGCCGAGTACCGCGAGTCCGTGCTGCCCAGCAGCGTGATGGCCGTAGTGGCCGTCGAGGCCGGTGTCACCGCCTCCTGGTACAAGTACGCCAGCAAGGTGGTGGGTATCGACCGCTTCGGTGAGTCCGCCCCCGCCAGCGACCTGTTCAAGGAGTTCGGCTTCACCGTGGAGAACGTGGTCTCCGCCGTCGAAGACGTGCTCTGAAAAAATAATTAGCCACGGAGGCACAGAGTTCCTGGAGTGTATTTTTCAATACCTTCGGTACGCTGTGCCTCCGTGGCAAAAGATTTTTATTTTGTTAAAAAACTGGGAGAGTGAATATGACTTTGAAAGTCGGTATCAATGGTTTTGGTCGCATCGGCCGCATGGCCTTCCGTGCCATCACCAAGGATTTCACGGACATCGAAGTAGTCGGCATCAACGACCTGCTGGACGCCGATTACCTGGCCTACATGCTGAAGTATGATTCCGTGCACGGTAACTTCGATGGCGACGTGTCCGTCGACGGCAATAACCTGATCGTCAATGGCAAGACCATTCGCCTGACCGCCGAACGCGAGCCGGCCAATCTGGCCTGGTCCGACATCGGCGCCGATCTGATCATCGAGTGCACCGGCTTCTTCCTCACCGAAGAGACCTGTCAGGCGCACATCGACGCCGGCGCCAAGAA
>CAZTPE010000111.1:6330-7899 GCA_964614545.1 uncultured Ectothiorhodospiraceae bacterium | reverse complement strand
TCGTGCACCATGTGCGCATCCAGGTGACAGGCGCTGCCGGTGGTGATCTGCACGGCGTCGACACCGCGGGCGCGGATGCGCTCGGCATCGTTCTCGGTCTCGAGGTCACCTTCGATGACGGCCATCCTGAATTCACCCCCCAGCGCCTCGATGGTCGCTTCGAGCAGGGTCGTCTTGCCGGCCCCTGGCGAGGACATCAGGTTGACGGCAAGTACCTGGTGGCGGTCGAAGTGCTCCCGATTGTGCGCGGCCTGGTGGTCATTTTCACTCAACAGGCTTTTCAGCACCGTAACGGCCTCGTGGCCCTCGCCGGTACGCGCCAGCCGGCCGCCGGCCCGTATCAGGTGCTCATTGCCCGGCGTGATATTGCAGCCACAGGTATCACACATGTTCGTCTCCGCTTGTCTGGGGAATATCCGTAGTGCCTAGGGCCTGTTAACACTAATTACACCACCGCGACGGGAGCCATTTTTTCGCGGGGCAAGGCGCATCGAGCGCGGTGTACTGGACGTACATAAGCGAGATGCAACGCCGCCCCGCGGAAAAATGGCCCTGTCCCTTCGGGTTGCGCCCCAAAACGGGCCATGCAGCGTTGCTCGTCGCTCATTTGGAACCACCAAACTTCTCTCCTCGCGCCTTGCCTGGCCCGTTTTGGGGCGGCAACGTGGCGGTGTAATTAGTGTTAACAGGCCCTAGTATCTGGTCAAACAGCTCCCAGGTCGAACGCGCTTCCTGTGGCGTCATCTTCTGGATGGCATAGCCGACGTGCACCATGACAAAATCACCGACCTCGACCGCCTCGTGCTGCATGATGAACAGGCTGACGTCGCGTTCCACGCCCTTGGCCTCGCAGCGGGCATTGAAACCGTCGATGGCAATGATTTTCATGGGTATGGCTAGACACATGGTTAGGAGTCTGTCGGATTTGGGAACAATCTACTGCGCTGGTGGGAGAACGGCCAAAATATTGCCGATTTCTCGTTAAATAGAACCACTATTCGTCTCAAAATCGGCAACATTTTGACTCGCTCTCCCACCATGCTCGCTACGATTGCCCAAATCCGACAGACTCCTGGGGCACCGCTCGTGTTTCCGCTTGTGACAGTTCCAGGGTCGCCAACAGCATCTCGTCGCCGCTGACGAGGCGCGTTCGGTAGTCACCGCAGCCTGCACACAGCAGGCGGTTAGGCGGTACTTCCGACACCCGTCCACACTGGGTACATTCGACTTTCACCGGCGCCGGCTCGATCACCAGCTCGGCCGCTTCAGCCAGGGTACCGCTCGCCACCAGTGGCCAGGCGCGCTCCAGCAGCGGGGCCTCGATACCCGACAACGGACCGAGCCGCAACACGATACGCTCGACACGGCCGGCCCCGTGTTCCTGCGCAACGCGCTCCACCTGCTGCATCAGCGCGGCACAGACCGAAAATTCGTGCATATCCGAGTACTCGTGATAATTACGTGTTCAGTTAGCTGCTTGTCGACACCCACCGACCGCGCAACAGATCCCGCCGCGACAGCGGTCGCCGGAAACCCGTGCGATCCAGCCCGGCACTCTCCGGGCCGGCA
>CAZTPE010000111.1:0-6230 GCA_964614545.1 uncultured Ectothiorhodospiraceae bacterium | reverse complement strand
CAGGTTCATGCACCAGGGGGTGATCAACACCCCGCTGCAATGACCCTCACGCGGCCTGAAGCCCAGTGCCTCGACCCGCAGCGCCGTGTTGTACACCGGCAGTCCCTGCATGCGCGGCCGTACCACATCACGGTAGACGGCCTCCAGTCTGTCGAGCATCGGCTGCATGCCACCTGAATCCGTGACTTCAGGCATCGCTCAATCCTCCGCCAGTGGCAGGAACATTTCGCGCCCCGCATCACACTGCGGACAGCGCCAGTGATGCGGAAGATCGGCAAAGGCCGTGTCCGGCGGGATCTGTCCGGCCGCGTCACCATCGGCCGGGTCATACGTGTACCAACAGATGCGGCACTCCAGACGGGTGGCCGCATCAATACGCTTGGACATCTCCAGCGGATTCACGCCAGCTCCGGCCAGTAGGGCTCCAGCAACTCACCGAGGCGCTGCCGCGAGTCGTCCAGATCTTCTTGCGCGGCGCAGACCACGGCTGGAATATCCGTGATCTCCAGAGTATTGAGGATCAACGTGCCCATGGCGTTGGTATAGCGCACCCACCAGATACCGGGATAGGCCGTGCTGGTAACCTGGCAGTCACCGTAACCGCGCGACAGCGTCTCGACCGGCCCGCTGCCCAGCACCTCGTCCAGAAATTGAATATCGGCTTGCGACTGCGGCAGCAGCGTCAGGTTAATAACGTATACCGGATCGCCCGGTTGCCAGCAGTTCACCCGCCCCTGCAATTCGGTCAGAATCGGTAGTGCATTCATGACACCCGCCGGGGCCGTGTCGGTGGCAAGCGTGGCAACCGCCTCGGCCTGTGGCGGGCGGCGTGCCAGCACCGGTGCGTCGCATACTTCGATCAGGTCGCGGACAATGCGCCCGGCCTTGTCCAGGTAGAAAGTGCGCCAGATACCGGCCAGTACCGATTCCTGCATGCCCACCCTGAACGTGTCATCGTACTTCAGGCTGACCTCGCCCTCGCCCAGGATCTGGTTGACCAGTTCGCGGTTGTCCGCGTCCAATGCCGACATGTCGGCCATCCACGGCTCGGCGCCGACACGGTAAGCAGCAAGCGCCTGCCGCAACCAGTCGGTCACGGCCTTCGCGCCCTGCAGATGCCGTATCTGCTCGGGTTCCGGCATGTCCGGCGCGCAGTAACGGTCCATTTCACTGGGCAGGGAAATGAAATCCGGGCGTGAACCATCCTGTTCCGGCGCTTGGCTGCCCGGCCCTGTAAAATTAACCGGTGTGCTGTTCACTGTCATTCCGCTCCCCTTCAGGCACTGACGACCGGCACCTTGAAGCCCTTGGGTTGCTGAACATCGGCCGTCATCAGTTCGCCAATATCGTGCAAATACCCAGACCAGTCCTGTATCCCGGTGATACTGCCCAGGTAGCCGCCGTCGCGCAGAAACACCAGCGCCGGCCAAGCACTGAACCCGTAGTGCTGTTGCAGGGGCTGTCCGGAATCTGCCGCCACCACCCCCGGCTGCAACACACCCTTGAAGGCCTTCACCAGCTCCGGCAAGACCACGGCCACGTCGGTGGTGTCGCGAAAACGTTTCGGGTCGCCGGTAAAGAACAGCACCGTGATGCCCGGCTGATTGATGAAGTCCCGGTGTGTCTCCAGTGTGACCTCCGGGTAACCGCAGTCGTCGTACAGGCGTTGAATGAGCGGGTGCGTCATTGCGGCCGTCCCAGCTCATAGCCGGTTATCTCCAGTTCACCCGGACCAGTGAGTTCGGCATGCGCCAATGACGAAACCCTTTCCTGAAACGGCACCCCCCATGCCTGCAACACGGAACAGGCCAGGGCAATGGCGTCGGGGATCCGCTGCCGGATGCCGTCACGCAGACTGCCGCCGTAATCGTCGAGTTGTTCCGGCTGTACTCCGATCAGGGCCAGCTGCGCCGGTATTCTGTTCAGCAGCCGGGCGGATGCCAGCACCTCCTGGAAGCCGGTCTGGTGCATGCTGACCTTCTTGGCGCCCAGGTACTGCGGTACGTCCCCGTCACGGATAAGGCGCAGCTCACCGGCCGGCAGGCCGAAATCGATGGCATCGAATATCAGCAGGCGGGACACGCTACTGACCCAGGGCAGCAGGAACAAGCCCTGGGTTCCGCCGTCCATCAGGCGGACGTTGTCGTTGAAGTCATAAGCTGCGTTGAATGTTTCTACGCAGCGCACGCCAAAACCTTCATCGGCCCAGAGTATATTGCCGATGCCCAGGACCAGCGTATCGATTGCCCCGTCGGTGACCATCAGGGCTGGTCGTCCTTGAAGGTGCGCCAGCCGCCGATGATGGTGCTGACACTGCTTGCCCGACCGATGATATCCGCACGCACCGCCATGTAGATATGGATGATGACAAACGTCAGCATGATCCACATGCCCATGTTGTGCCAGTTTTGGGTGGCCTCACCGCCACCCAGGAGGGGAATGAGCCAACCGAAGCCCTGGTCTGCCCAACTGCCTTCACCCAGGCCTTGGCCGTAGAGCGCGAAACCGGTGCCGATCATAAAAAAGGTCATCAGCGTATTGAGGAAGAACATCGCCGCCTGCGACAGCGCATTGTGCCCCAGCGTCTTGTGCTGTTTGCGCGTCAGGAACAGGTAGAAACGGATCTCGTGGAACAGGTCTTTCCACCAGTCGTGACGCCAAAACGGCAGGTAGAAAATTTCACGGGCATAGCGGTTGCCCATCAGCACCCAGTAGATACGGATGGCAAAGCCGATGGCAAACACATAGGCGGCGATGAAGTGAATCAGGCGAATATTACCCATCAGAAAATGATCGCTCGCCTCACCCGCCAGTGATGGCAGGGGGTTGGCGATCAGGTAGCCGGTCACCGCCAGCGCCAGAAAGCTGAAGACATGCAACCAGTGCCACAGACGCACCGGCGCTTCATACACGTACACGGCCTTCTGGTTTGCCGGATCGTGCGGACCACTTGCCACATTGCTGTTCATGTCGCTGTCTTCCCGTTTGAGCCCTATCCCGTTAGCGGATCTTGACGCGTGCCAGTTCCCCGCCATCCGGCGCCATCACGTGGGTCGCACAGGCCAGGCAGGGATCAAAGCTGTGGATGGTGCGCAGGATCTCCAGTGGCTGTTCGGGGTTGGCCATGGGCGTGCCCAGCAGGGCGGCCTCGTAGGCGCCGATATTGCCGGCCGGATCACGCGGCGAGGCGTTCCAGGTGGTCGGCACCACGGCCTGGTAGGTTTCGATCTTGGTGTCTTTGATATGCATCCAGTGCCCCAGCGCGCCGCGCGGCGCTTCCGCGTGGCCCACGCCCTTGGTTTCGCTCGGCCAGGTTTCGGGCTCCCACTTGTCCATGTTCGACGTGGCGGTGTCGCCGGCCTTGAGGTTGGCCATCATATTGTCGAACACGTAACGCATTTTGTGTGCCGCCCATGAACACTCCAGGCCGCGAGCCGCGGTCCGGCCCAGGGTCGAGAAGATGGCCGTCAGCGGCAGGCCGAGGTCGTGCAGCAGGCCGTCGACCTGGTCCTTGATCTCCTCGTCACCGCGCGCATAGGCCACCACGTAGCGCGCCAGCGGCCCCACCTCCATGGCATTGCCACGCCAGCGCGGCGCCTTGACGAAGGAGTACTTGGCGTTTTCATCGATTTGTTTGATGTTGGTTTTGCTGCCCTTGGCATCCGGTCCCAACTCAAAGTGCGGTTCGGTAATGCCATCCCAAGGGTGCAGACCCTTGCTTTCGTCCGGGTACTCGTACCAGGAATGTGCAACAAACTCCTGGACCTGTTCGGGATCGCGTAAATCGACCTCGTGCACCTGCGACAGGTCGCCGTTGATGATGGCGCCGCCCGGCATGAGCATGTTGTCCTGCGACCAGTCGTTGGCGACATCGGGGAAATCACCATAGGACAGCAGGTTCTTGCTCGACAGCCCGCCACCGTAGGTCCATTCCTTGTAAAACGAGGCAATCGCCTTGAGATCCGGGATGTACACCTGATCGATGAAGTCGATGGAGCGGTCGATGACGGACGACACCAGATTAAGCCATTCCATATTGATGCCGCCGGTCTCGTTCAGGCTGAACGAGCACGGCATGCCGCCGACCACCCAGTTCGGGTGCGGATTGCGGCCGCCGAAGATGGTGTGGATCTTGACGATCTCGCGCTGGAAATCGAGCGCTTCGAGGTAGTGCGTGACCGCCATCAGGTTGGCCTCGGGCGGCAGCTTGTAGGCCGGGCTGCCCCAGTAAGCATTGGCGAACGGCCCGAGCTGGCCGGATTCGACAAAGCGCTTCAGACGCGCCTGGGTGTCGCGGAAATAACCCGGTGAGGACTTGGGCCAGCGGGAAATACTCTGCTGCAGTTCAGAGGTCGCCCTGGGATCGGCCTTCAGCGCGCTGACCACGTCGACCCAGTCGAGCGCATGCAGGTGATAGAAATGCACCAGATGGTCCTGGGTATACTGCGCCAGCATCATCAGGTTGCGGATATGGTTGGCGTTCTCGGGAATCTGAATACCCAGGGCATCCTCGACCGCGCGCACCGAGGTCAATGCATGCACCCCGGTACAGACACCGCAGATGCGTTCGGTGAAGGCCCAGGCGTCACGCGGATCACGCCCTTTCAGTATGATCTCAAGGCCACGCCACATGGTACCGGTAGACACGGCATTGCGGATGACATTGTCGTCGTCGACGTTGACCTCGATGCGTAAATGGCCCTCGATGCGGCAGATCGGATCGACCACCACGCGTTGCCCGCTGGTGTCGAGCTTGAAGCCGTTGGCGGTGACCGTCTCAGTCATGGCTGGCGCCTCCCTTGTTGCTGTCCCTGGTATGACTGATGACCGACGCCGCGGCATGGGCTGCAACGCCGATGGCGGCAGCGCCGGCGAGCACACCACCGACCTCATCAGCGGTAGATTCAACCCGCCCGAAGACGTTGAGGTCAGTTACCGAGCTGTAAAACGAACCACGGTCCCAGAAGTTATCTTCGGCACAACCCAGGCAACCATGCCCGGACTTGACCGGCCAGGACAGCCCGCCGTTCCACTCCACGGTCGAACAGGCGTTGTGGGTGGTCGGCCCCTTGCAGCCCATCTTGTACAGGCAATAACCCTTGCGGGCGCCCTCGTCATCGAAGCGCTCGACGAACTGGCCGGCGTCAAAATGTGGCCGCCGATAGCACTTGTCGTGCAGGCGCTGACCGTAGAACATTTTCGGCCGACCCTGGCGATCGAGTTCGGGAAAGCGATCGAAGGTCAGCATGTAGGTAATGACACCGGTCATCACTTCCGCGATCGGGGGACAACCCGGCACCTTGATCACCGGTTTGTCGGTAATCACCTTATGGATGGGCGTGGCACGCGTGGGATTCGGCTTGGCCGCCTGCACACAGCCCCAGGAAGCGCAGGAACCCCAGGCAATGATGGCCTTGCAGTGACTGGCCATGCGGCGCAGTTTTTCGACATAGGGTTTGCCGGCCTGGATGCAGTACATCCCGTCCTCGTTCAGCGGTGGATTACCTTCGCAGGCGAGGATGAAGTTGCCGTCATACTTGGCGATGGTCTGCTCGAGGATTTCCTCCGCCTGGTAACCGGCGGCGGCCATCAGGGTGTCGTCGTAATCCAGGGATATCATCGACAAAATGACATCGCTCGCCAACGGGTGTCCCGAGCGAATAAAGGACTCGGTGCAACAGGTGCACTCCAGGCCGTGCAGCCAGATCACCGGTGTGCGCGGCTTGGTCTCCAGCGCATAGGCGATCTTGCCGGCGAACTCCGGCCCCAGGCCGAGTCCGGCGGCGGTAAGACTGCAAAACTTCAGGAAACTGCGGCGGGTAATGCCATGCTCGCGCATGGCTTCATAGAAAGTCTGCTGGATGCCCATAGCAACGTTCTCCTCGAACGGGTGCAAACCAACACAGCGCTCAAATACCGCGCTGACGACAATATATTAATAATGGACCTGCCCGCTCAACTTTCGATTGCCTGAACCGGCATCTGAATTATTGCGCCCACTGTAAATACGAGTGTAGTAGAAAATACGGTATTCGCTGGTGAAACCAACTATTAATAATAGATGACAGTACTACCCTGTTAATAAAATCTTGCGTGGTGTAACCAACCGATCTGCGTGGCATGCAGCAGGATTAATGCTATTGGAGACATGACATTGAATAAGTTCTTCCGTCCTTCCGGACTTGATCCGGAATCCAGTGGTTTCAACGACTTTCTGGATGCCGGAACAG
>CAZTPE010000110.1:2835-7928 GCA_964614545.1 uncultured Ectothiorhodospiraceae bacterium | reverse complement strand
GGGGTTCCTGCGTCACCGCCAACCTACAATAAGCAGGACGTCAGGCTTAACTTAATGGCATTGGGCATTGGGCATTGGGCATCAGACCCAAACCTGACCGTTTACCATTCCTCAAGAAAATGGCCGGACGCACTTCTCTGGCGGGCCGCTAAAAAGCTTTATTTTTTCAGTGACTTGCCGGAATAAAAACAAGAATCTGTGGACGGTTGCGAAGCCATGCCATCTGGGGTACATCCTGGAACCCCCTTCTCTTATCAGGGCGAAACGCGTCGGATCGACTTGAAATCAGCACCAGTCCGACTAGGCTCAAGGTATGCTGGATTCATGTCCCCTCAGCGAAGAAGAAGTCAAACAGCGCGAAATCCGCTTCTGTACCCTCGACCCCGCCGCCAAACCGGCGCGTGACGCTGCCCAGTTATTGCTCAACGCACCGGGTATCGAAACCGTGCAGGCCCTCACCCGCGACAGCATTCACATCCACTACAAGCTCTGCCAGATCAACCTGCAGATCATCGAGGAATCTCTCGCCGAACTCGGCTTCCACCTGGACAACAGTCTACTGTGCCGCATGAGGCGCGCCCTCATCTATTACTGCGAAGAAACCGAGCTGGCCAACATGGGACGCAGCCACGACAAGGCCAACGCCACCCTCGATGTTTTCATCAACAGCTACCAGCAACGCCGTCACGGCTGCCGCGACCCCCACCCCAAGCACCTGCGCAACCATTCCTGAGCGCTTTATTTACTGCATCCCACGGTTGATTTGCCGCCCATTGGCAAACACAATGCCCCCATGAATGACGAACAACTCCTGCGCTACAGTCGGCAGATCATGCTGCCCTCCATGGATTTTGAGGGGCAGCAGCGCCTGCTGGACGGCCATGCCCTGATCATCGGCCTTGGCGGGCTGGGCTCACCGGTGGCCATGTACCTGGCGGCCGCCGGCGTGGGTCATCTGACCCTGGCGGATTTCGATACGGTGGATCTGACCAACCTGCAACGCCAGATTGTCCACGGAAACGGCGATATCGGCCGCCTCAAGGTGGAGTCCGCAGCACAGACGCTACAGGCGCTGAATCCGGATGTGCAGATCGATACCCTGCAACAACGCCTGGAAGGCGAGGCCTTGCAGCAAGCGGTACACGCCGCCGATATCGTGCTCGACGCCAGCGACAACTTCACCACCCGCTTCGCCATCAACGCCGCCTGCGTTGCCGAACAGACGCCGCTGGTCTCCGGCGCCGCGGTGGGGCTGGACGGACAGATCACCGTGTTCAGCAATGATGCCGACAGTCCCTGCTATCGCTGTCTCTATGACGACATGCCTGACAACGGCCCGCAAGGCAGTTGGGCCAACTGCAGCGCCAGCGGCGTACTGGCGCCGCTGGTGGGCGTGATCGGCAGCATGCAGGCGCTGGAGGCGATCAAACTGCTGGCCGGTATCGGCAAGCCCCTTACCGGCCGTCTGCTGATCCTCGATGCCGCCCGCCTGGAGTGGCGGGAGATGCGTTACCGCAGGGATGACCACTGCCCAATCTGTGCCGCGGCTGACTAATGGGCCAAGCGGCATCCCCCGGAGATGACATGACCCAGATTCACTTTCCCCGCCCCCTCATCAACCAGATCCTGCAGCAGGCACAGCGAGCCGAAGACAGCGAAATCTGTGGGCTTGTTTCCACCCGCAACGGGCAGCCCGTGCGCTGTTATCCGGTAGCCAACGCCGCCGCACAGCCCGCACATCGTTTCCGCATGGATCCACAGCAGCAAATCGAGGCCATGCGCCAGATGCGCGAGCGGGGTGAAGAGCTGTTCGCCATCTACCATTCCCACCCGGACGCACCCGCCCTGCCCTCGGCCACAGACCTACGTGAGGCGGCCTACCCCGACACCCTTTACATCATCATTTCCCTGGCCACCGAGGGCACCCTGGAAATGCGCGGTTTCCGCCTGCAAGACAGCAATATCGAAGATGTGGATTTTGTCGTCGATTAGCAGTAACGATTCCGCCGCTAGCGCCATGGTACAGACAGACAAGGCGCTCTACCGGGCAAAGGCACTGGGCCGCAACCGGGCTGTCACCTTCAGCGAAATAGAGAAAGAAGAAATACCACCGCAATAGATCCAGCAGTGTCAGTGGCGCACCGAGGAGTCACCCGATACAGGGCTATCTGCAAACAGCGCCTCCACATCCACGGCATCAAAAACATATTTCTGGTTACAGAACTCACAGGTCACATCGACCACGCCGCGCTCCTCGATAAGGCTAAGCATCTCATCGTGACCCAGCATACGCAGAGTATTCGCCACCCGTTCACTCGAACAGCTACAGCGAAAAGCCACTGGCAAAGCATCAAAGAGGCGCATATCTTCCTCAAAAAAGAGCCTATGCAGAATCTCATGGGCATCCAGCCCCAGCAGCTCTTCATCCTTCACCGTATCGGCCAGCTGCACGATGCGCGGCCAGGCATCCTCGTCCTCGCCTTCCTTCTGCGCCGGCATGCGTTGTACCAGCAGGCCGGCGGCCGCATGCCCATCGGCCACCAACCAAAGGCGCGTCTCCAATTGTTCGGACTGGGAAAGATAGCGCTCGATGGCATCGGCAATGCTGTCACCCGCCACATCCACCACGCCCTGGTAGCGTTCACCGCTGCGACGCTGCTCGATGGTGATCACCAGCTGCCCCGTGCCCATCAACTGCTGCAGCGACCCGGGCTCGATATCGCCCTCCCAGCGCAGCAACCCGCGCATCACGCGCTCGCTGCTGCACTCCACCACGCCCAGCGTCACCGGCCCGGAACCCTGCAATTGCAGGGTCAGAGAACCCTCGAACTTCAGCCGCGCCGTCAACAGCGCCGCGGCAACCATTATTTCACCCAACAGACTGCGCAACGGCGCCGGGTACTCGTGCCGCTTCAGCACTTCGCGCCAGCTGGCGTCGAGATGCACTACGTCGCCACGAATAGCGGCATGCTCAAAGAGAAAATTGTGCAGGGTATCGCGTTCTTTCATGGCATCACATTAAATAGAGGAAAATGTCAGCGGACAATGTAGGAGCGGGCCATGCCCGCGATTTTTTGCGACTAACTCAGACCTGAACCCGTGAATTCAGGTCAGGCACAAGGCCATTGGCACTAAGACTGTGGGAGCGGCTTCAGCCGCGATAGCAATCCCAAACCTTGCTTCGCGGCTGAAGCCGCTCCCACAATTTTCATACCAATGGCTCTGCATCTTGGATATAACGCAAAACATCGCGGGCATGGCCCGCTCCTACCGTACAGGGGTTAACCGTCAAGCTTGGCCTTCAGCAATTCGTTGACCTGCTGCGGATTGGCCTTGCCCTGGGTGGCCTTCATCACCTGGCCGACGAAAAAACCGAACAGCTTGTCCTTGCCGCCGCGGTACTGTTCCACCTGACCGGGATTGGCGGCAATGATCTCGTCGATGATGGGTTCGATGGCACCGGCATCGGTGATCTGCTTCAGCCCCTTGGCCTCGATCACGGCATCGGCATCGCCCTCACCGGCCCATATGGCCTCGAACACTTCCTTGGCGATCTTGCCGGAGATGGTGTTGTCGCTGATGCGCAGAATCATGCCACCGAGCAGCTCAGCACTTACGGGGCTGTCGGCAATATCCTGGCCGCTCTTGTTCAGTGCACCGGCCAACTCGCCCATCACCCAGTTAGCGGACAACTTGACGGCACCGTCGGCGGCCACCACCACGGCCTCGAAGTATTCCGCAATCTCGCGCGAGGCGGTGAGCACACCGGCATCGTAGGCGCTAAGTTCGAATTCATCGATGAAGCGCTGACGCTTCTCGTCCGGCAGCTCCGGCAAGCTGGCCTTTACCGTGTCGAGAAAGGCTGGTTCGATGACCACCGGCAGCAAATCGGGATCCGGGAAGTAACGATAATCGTTGGCCTCTTCCTTGCTGCGCATGGCGCGGGTGACGTCCTTGTCGGCGTCATACAGGCGTGTTTCCTGGACAATTCTTCCGCCACCTTCCAGCACGTCGATCTGCCGCTCTATCTCGAAGTTGATGGCCTTTTCCACAAAGCGGAAGGAGTTGATGTTTTTCAGTTCCGTGCGCGTGCCCAGTTCTTCCTGGCCCATGGGACGCACCGAGACATTGGCGTCGCAGCGGAAACTGCCTTCCTGCATGTTGCCGTCGCAGATTTCCAGATAGCGCACCAACGAATGGATCTTGCGCATGTAGGCCACCGCCTCTTTGGCGGAACGCATGTCCGGCTCGGAGACGATCTCCAGCAGCGGCGTGCCGGCACGATTGAGGTCGATGCCGGTCATGTCATGAAAGTCCTCGTGCAGGGACTTGCCAGCATCCTCTTCCAGATGTGCACGGGTCACATCGATGCGCTTGCTGCCACCATCTTCCAGGTCGATATCGATATGGCCACCTTCAACGATGGGCAGTTCGAACTGACTGATCTGATAGCCTTTGGGCAGGTCGGGATAAAAATAGTTTTTGCGCGCGAATACCGAGCGCGGTGCCACCCGTGCACCGATGGCCAGACCAAACTTGGCCGCCATGCGCACGACTTCTTTATTCAACACCGGCAGCACACCCGGCAGCCCCAGATCCACGGCACAGGCCTGGGTGTTGGGCGCCGCACCGTAGGCGGTGGAGGCGCCGGAGAATATCTTGCTTTTGGTGGCAAGCTGGGCGTGGATCTCCAGCCCGATGACGACTTCCCATTGCATGTTTTATCTAGCCTCGTTTTTGGCACGGCGGCAGGGACCGAACCTTGACTTCATGTATCTGTTTATGGTCCGCAAATGAACGCCAATAAACGCCAATGAAAAGATTTGATAATTCAATGCCATCAATATCTGTTCCTTGAAAAATTTGCGTTCATTGGCGTGCATTTGCGGACTGAAAAAATCTCATTCAAAACCAACGGGTAAGTTGCTAATGGTGGGCAGTGCCCACCCTACTTGACTGTTAATGAGTCCGCAAATGAACGCCAATAAACGCCAATGAAAAGATTTGACTATTTGATGCCATCAATATCTGTTCCTTGAAAATTTGCGTTCATTGGCGTGCATTTGCGGACTGAAAAAATCTCATTCAAAACC
>CAZTPE010000110.1:0-2735 GCA_964614545.1 uncultured Ectothiorhodospiraceae bacterium | reverse complement strand
AACGGGTAAGTTGCTAATGGTGGGCAGTGCCCACCCTACTTGACTGTTAATGGGTCCGCGAATGCACGCAAATCAATGCAAATAAATATTGGATGGGTCTTTTAAAATTCGCGTTTATTGGCGTGCATTTGCGGACTTAATATCACTCAAATCCGTCAGGCAACCGCGTGTGCCAGTCGGTAGTCTGCTGGAACTTGTGCGCCACGTTGAGCAGGCGCGCCTCGTCGAAGTAGTTACCGATGATCTGCAGGCCCACCGGCAGCTCGTTGACGAAACCGGCGGGGATGGACATGCCCGGCAGGCCGGCAAGGTTAGTGGCGATGGTGTAGATGTCGGACAGGTACATACTCACCGGGTCATCGCTCTTGGCGCCCAGCTCGAAGGCCACGTCGGGGGCCGTGGGCCCCATGATCACGTCCACCTGCTCGAAGGCCTGTTTGAAGTCGTCGCTGATGAGCTGGCGCATCTTCTGCGCCTTCAGATAATACGCATCATAATAACCGGCGGACAGGGCGTAGGTGCCGATCATGATGCGGCGTTTGACCTCGGCACCGAAGCCCTTACCGCGCGAACGCTTGTACAGGTCTTCCAGGTCCTTCGGTGCTTCGCAACGATAGCCGAAACGCACGCCGTCGAAACGCGACAGGTTGGAGGAACACTCTGCCGGCGCGACGACATAATAGGTGGGCACCGACAATTCCGAGTTAGGCAGGCTGACCTCGATCACTTCCGCGCCCAACTGCCTGTATTGATCGATGGCCGCCTCAATCACCTTCGCCACCTCGGCATTCAGGCCCTCGCCGAAATACTCCTTGGGCAGGCCGATGCGCAAGCCGTCCAGTGGACGATCGAGATCGGCCGTATAGTCCGGCACCTCGCGCTCGACGCTGGTGGAGTCGCGCTCATCGAAGCCGGCCATGGCGTTGAGCACCAACGCGGCGTCTTCGGCGCTGCGCGTCATGGGGCCGCCCTGGTCGAGGCTGGAGGCGAAGGCGATCATGCCGTAGCGCGACACGCGTCCGTAGGTGGGCTTGAGGCCGGTGATACCGCACAGCGCCGCCGGCTGACGGATGGAGCCGCCAGTGTCGGTGCCGGTAGCGAAGGGCGCCAGACGCGCGGCCACCACGGCGGCGGAGCCACCGGAGGAGCCGCCGGGCACGGTGTCCATGTTCCACGGGTTCTTCACCGCACCGTAAAAAGACGTTTCATTGGAGGAACCCATGGCGAACTCATCCATATTGGCCTTGCCCAGCATCGGCATGCCGGCCTCTTTCAGCTTGCGCACCACGGTAGCATCGTAGGGGGCAATGAAATTATCGAGCATCTTCGATCCGCAGGACGTCTTCACGCCGTCGGTGCAGAAGATGTCCTTGTGCACCATGGGAATACCGGTGAGCGGGCCGGCCTCATCGCGCGCCCGGCGTTGGTCGGCCTCTCGCGCCTGCGCCAGAGCCTGGTCGGCGGTGACGGTGACCAGGCAGTTCAGTTCGCCGCCGAGGTCGTCGATACGCTGCAGAAAATGACGGGTCAGCTCCTCGCTGGTGTATTCACCAGCGGTCAGGCCGCGGGACAGTTCGGCAATGGTCTTGTTGTGTATGAGCGTGTGCATGGGCGGAAATGCTTCGAATGGGTGTTATGTAAGGGCAGGTCGAAAAAGGGAACCCTGCCGACAGTGTGGGCGTTACGGGTCTGTACTATTCGATAACCTGCGGCACCAGATACAGGCCGTTTTCCACCTGTGGCGCGATCTTCTGGAAGCGTTCGCGCTGATCTCCTTCGCTGACCTCATCGGCACGCAGACGCTGCGGCATGTCCAGCGGGTGGGCCATGGGCGTCACCGCGTCGGTGTCGACGGCGCTCATGTGCTCGACCAGCCTGAGGATATTGGACAGATTGCGCGCATAGTCCGGAATATCCGCCTCGTCGATAGCCAAACGGGCAAGGTGGGCGATCTTTTCAACGTCTTCTTTTTGCAGCGACATAAGCGGAATCTCTCGACAAACTAGAAGGGCGGATAAAATGGAGCGCAGAGTTTACCCCAGAATCGCCGCCCACCCAAAGCCTTCGACGCACGGCGGGGCGCCATTTCACGGGCACGACTCCTTGCCGAAACCCCTCGGCATTGCTACAGTAACGCAAATTTTCCCGGCCTGTTTTCAGGGCCCGACCCGTCACCCGATTCCCTGAGCGAAAATACATGTTTGCACGACTCCGCGGTCTGTTCTCCAACGACCTGTCCATCGACCTGGGCACCGCCAATACGCTGATCTACGTCAAGGGTGAGGGCATTGTGCTCAACGAACCTTCGGTGGTCGCCATCCGCATGGAGCGCGGCACCGGCAATCCCAAAAACATCGCCGCCGTCGGTGCCGAGGCCAAGCGTATGCTGGGCCGCACGCCGGGCAATATCCAGGCCATCCGTCCGCTGAAGGACGGCGTCATCGCCGACTTCACCGTCACCGAGAAGATGCTCCAGCACTTCATCCATAAGGTGCATCAGGACAAGTTCAAGTTTTTCCACCCCAGCCCGCGGGTACTGGTATGCGTGCCCTGCGGCTCGACCCAGGTGGAACGCCGCGCGATCCGTGAATCCGCCGCCGGCGCCGGCGCGCGCGAGGTGTACCTGATCGAGGAACCCATGGCGGCGGCCATCGGCGCCGGCCTGCCGGTCAATGAGGCCAGCGGCTCCATGGTGCTGGACATCGGCGGCGGCACCTCCGAAGTGGCGGTCATCT
>CAZTPE010000109.1:0-7929 GCA_964614545.1 uncultured Ectothiorhodospiraceae bacterium | reverse complement strand
CGATGGCACCCAACTTGCATAATTCCGCAACAACGACACCGACAACGATTCATTGACGCCAGCGAAATCAACCCCGTGAATGACTGGAAACCCATTGCCGTCCCCTCCTCCGCCAGCATGAAAACGGTGCTCGAGGTCATCGACCGCGGCCGCATGCAGATCGCCCTGGTGGTGGACGACGGCTGCCATCTGTGCGGCACCGTCACCGACGGTGATATCCGCCGCGCCCTGCTGCGCGGTGAGGGTCTGGACACGCCGGTGGAAAAATTCATGAACGACACCCCCCTCACCGGCCTGGTCAGCGAGGACGAACTGCTCTGGCAGCGCACCATGCAGCGCCACAGCCTCGGCCACCTGCCCCTGCTCAATGCCAAGGGCTGCATCGTCGGCCTCACCCGCTTTCAGCCACCGCAGGAACCCCGCCACGACAACGCCGTAGTGCTGATGGTCGGCGGCCTGGGCTCGCGCCTGCGGCCACTGACCCAGGCCCGCCCCAAACCCCTGTTGCAGGTGGGCTCCAAACCCATCCTCGAAACCATCGTCGAAAACTTCGCCAGCCACGGTTTTCATCGCCTCTATCTGTGCATCAACTACAAGGGCGAGATGATCCGCGAACACTTCGGTGACGGCAGCCAGTGGGGAGTGGAAATTACCTATGTGGAGGAGAAGGAGCGCATGGGTACCGCCGGCGCCCTCAGCCTGCTGCCGGAGCGGCCGGACGCGCCCTTCTTCGTCATGAACGGCGACCTGCTCACCCAGGTCGACTTCGTACGTCTGCTGCGCTTTCACCAGAAACAGGCGTCCGCGGCCACCCTCTGCGTGCGCGAATACACCCACCAGATTCCCTACGGGGTGGTCGACCTGAACGGCCACACGGTCACCGGCATGCTGGAAAAGCCCAGCCACCGCGTGCACGTCAATGCCGGCATCTACATGCTCAACCCCGAGGCCCTGGCGCTGATCCCGCACGGTCGCTATCTGGACATGCCGGACCTGGTCAACCGCATGCTCGAACAGGGCATGCCCGTGGGCAGTTTCCCCATTCACGAATACTGGATCGACATCGGGCAGATGCAGGAATTCCAGCAGGCCCACGAAGACTACGAAGAGAAATTCCCGGCCTGACAACCATCATTCACCGCCGAAAGCGAAGCAAAACAAGACGAGAAAAACAGGGATGAACATGCCGTGCCAGCACATCACAGAGGTCGCACAGCCATCGCATACCGCCGATGCCGCCAAGCCCGACAGCAACCTCTATTTCTTCGACTATCAACAGGCCTATCAGGCCGCCGCACTACGCAGACAGGTCCCCACGGCACATCCCAGCATCACCGCGCTGCAGGTCTGCTTCTACGATGGACCACCACAGGCGGACGCACTGGAAAACATGATCAGCCTGCCTTTTGAGCAGATCGAGAGCCGATTGCTCGACCTGCCCTATCAGCTGCCAAACCAGCTCATCTTCCCGGATGGCACGCCCGGTAATTTCATCAGCGAGATCGGCCGGGTATTCGAACAAACGCTGCTGAATATCGTCCAGCGGCGAAAGATGCTCACGGCCCGAATCCGCCAACAGCTGAAAAACCAGCGGCCCGAGTTCGACAGAAACACACCACTGCGTATCCTGCTCAAATCGAGCCGGCTGACCACCGTGATGCAGCACTGCTCCCGTCAGCTGGCCCAGGCCCTGGAAAAACAGGGTCACGAGGTCTTTCTGTGCCTGGAAGAAAACAACATGCAGCTGCTCGATGGCTACCTGCATATCAAGGCCCAGGCGGACTTCAATCCTCACGTGGTCTTCAACATCAACGCCCTGAACACGCAGCACCTGCATCCCGACGTGTTCTATTTTTCCTGGTGGCAGGACCCCATGCCCACCATCAGCCGCGGCATTACCCTGCCCTGGCGGAAACGTGACATCACGCTCTCCCTGACGCAAAATTTCGATGACTACCTGCAACACTGCGGCTGCCCTGAGGTCCGGCGGCAACATTTCTGCATCGACGAAGGCATCTTCAATACCGCCTACGACGTGGAGCGGGAAAACAAGATCGTCTTCATCGGTTCCTCCTACCGTGACCGGCTACGGAGAAATCCCAGTGAGAGCGGTGCCTTGCGGGACATCGTCGCACGCATGGAGGCCGGCGAGCCTGTCGACGAGGCCTTCCTGCGGCCATTGAGCCGGCACTGGGGCCTCGATTACCATCGGGTTTACTGGGATCTGTTCCACTATGCGGTGCGCGATGTCACCCTGCAGTGGCTGTGCCACGAGGCGGATATTCCCGTTGAGGTCTACGGTCGCGGTTGGCAAAACGACCCGTTGGTACGGCCCCACTTCCGCAGTGAACTGCCGCACGGCGAGGCCGTGGCACGCGCCTACAATTCGGCCCGTTACGCCTTCATCTGTCATCCCTTCGAGGTCAATTCCCAGCGCCTGGTGGAAGCCGCCGCCTGCGGTAGCGTGCCGGTGGTGTTCGACTGCCGCCACATCGCCGAAGCCCCGCACTGGGATGAATACTGCCGCTTCTTTCGCACCGCTACGCAGCTGCGCGACTGCCTGCACGGTAAAGATGATCTGGATCCAACGCCCATCGCCGAGTCATTCAGCTACGATCATCTGGCGGATTTTGTCACCCATACCGTGCATGAGCGGCTGAACTGGAAATAGCTGTCCTGAGCAAAAAACTAATACGCCTCTAAACAATTCTCAGATTAAGGCATGTACCGCCACAAAATACGCAATCCTCTTAATTTATGTAGGGTGATGGTACGTCTGCCCTCTTTCTGAACTGTTTCCAGTTTGGAAACAGTTACCTCCTGTTCCAGCTCACCACTGACATAGATGTTTTTCAGGTGTTTGGACAGCAAACAGCCCTGCCATCTGCGCCTGTGTAATCCACAGAGTATCCCCCTCCAGCCGCACTTCGACCTGCTGCGTATCCCCTCGAAGATAACGATGTCACTCATACAGCCTCCTTGCTGTGCCATAGCCCACTTGACTAGCCGGTCCGAAATCCTCTTTGTTCCAGGCATCAACCGACTGCCAGCCGAGCTGCAGCTCCAGATGGTCAGCAGTGGTCTGCTGGACGAGCGTGTCTTCGGTGTAAGGAGCCGGAGCCATTATTGCCCTTCCTCAGTCCAACCCACCCTAATCTACCTCCTCTTCATCCGCCAATAGGGCTCGGATGCACTCTTCAAGCGGCTGCAAATGTTTATTGATGACTGCGGCAACTGTCAGTGGATCAATATTGCCCAGGTAATTGTGTACGAGGATATTGCGAAAGCCGCTGATTTCACGCCAGGGAATGGTCGGACAGGCCGTTTTTTATCCTCTGGCAGTAGTTGAGTAGCCTCGGACAGGGTCTGTAAATTGCGTAAGGCGGCATCGTAAAGCACCTCATCCTGAGTGAGATCGCCCCGCTCCTGGATTCGCCGAATCTTGCCGATGGCATCGAGAATATGCCGGGCATAAGGTTGCCACGGCTTGCTCACAATTCCACGGACTCTTTAAGGACTTGGTCACGAATATGGCGGTTAAGCTCATGCTCAGGTATAAGCTCCACCCGGCGATTGAGCAGAGCTGACAGTCGCTCGGCCAATGGCAACCGCTGGGCGAACAGATCGTAGCCGCGTGGAAAATCCACCAGGAAATCCACATCGCTATCAGGTCGTTCCTCGCCCCTGGCGACAGAGCCAAACACACGAATGCGCCGGGCACCAAATTGGCTACCCAACGCCGCGATGACGTCTTTCTTCGCATGTAATTCATCTAATAACATGATTGCCTCTCATCGCTTTTTCGTGACATTTTCCTAACCATTATCGCGCAGCCGCCAATGCACGCAACCCCTTCCGCACCAGTGCGGTTTTTTCAGTCATGCCGGTGATGCGCTGGGCTTCTTCCAGCAATTGGTCATCAATATTCAGGGTCGCGCGCATGGCAGCACCTCATTTAGCCAGGGCATACATCAAAAAATACATCACATGTATGCCATTTGTCGTGCCTCGACGCCTGTTTTGTCGTAAGCATGGCCAGCTGGTAAAAAAATCAGAGTCTTCTTCGGTATAACTCATACGTCCTCAATCCTTTTTGTCCCGGAGCCCACGGCCAACAGGTTCATCACCAGCCGCACCATTAGATCCTTGGCCTTCGGGTCACTCTCGGCAATCAGTAGCGTCAGCGCCGTGAGGCCGTTTTCATCCAGGGTCAGGCGCATGCCCTCCTGGCGCAGATACAGCAGAAACAAAAAAGCCCCGGAGCGCTTGTTGCCGTCCGAGAAGGGATGGTTCTTGATGACGAAATACAATAGATGGGCGGCACGCTCCTCACGAGTGCTGTAAAGAGGATCGCCAAACATGGTCTGCTCAATACTACCCAGGATGGCCGCCAGACCATCACCCCGGTCACGGGCAAGCGGCTGGATGACGCATTAATAATCAGGCCAACGATGAATCCCGGATGCCAGCAGCGAGTAAAGATGCCACGGCGGGGAGTATGGGAAGCAGGCAAAAAACCTGTAATCCATCTCAACCAAAGCCTGCGGGAGAAGGCGGCTACGGAGGGTAGGTGCTGGTACGGGAGTTTTTCCTTGTGTACC
This sequence comes from uncultured Ectothiorhodospiraceae bacterium, assembly GCA_964614545.1. GTDB lineage: Bacteria > Pseudomonadota > Gammaproteobacteria > SZUA-152 > SZUA-152 > DRQN01. Next base: position 3,328 of record CAZTPE010000109.1, on the reverse strand, counting down.
AATGCATTGGGGGAGGGATTGGCGGAGAGGGTGGGATTCGAACCCACGGAAGGTTACCCTTCAACGGTTTTCAAGACCGCCGCTTTCGACCACTCAGCCACCTCTCCGGTCATTTCCGTCTGCCGGTTTCGGGCTTGAAATCGGCCAAACCCGGCACAATATCCTTGGAATACTGTACAGTACGCAAACGGGCGGCCATGATACCCGAACCCCGCACCGGAATGCCAACCGTTTATTGGCCAGTTTGACCCCCTCATAGGCGGAACTTATACTTCGAATCCTGTCTAATGCGTACTATACTGTAGATGTCCGACGTAACTTGTCGGAGAAACCACAAAAAACGGAGATCATTGACCCATGAACCAGTATTCCAATGCTGTCACCAGTATCCCGGCCTCAGCACTGGCTACCAACAAGCTGATTCGCAACACATATACGTTGCTGGCCATGACACTGCTGTTCAGTGCTGCCACAGCCGGTGCCTCAATGGCCTTCAACCTGCCCCATCCGGGTCTGATCATCACTTTGGTAGGCTACTTTGGCCTATTGTTCCTGACCCATAAGTTCAGCAACAGTTCGCTGGGCCTGCTGTTCGTGTTCGCCCTCACCGGCTTCATGGGCCTGACCCTCGGCCCCATCATCAGCGCCTACCTGAGCATGCCCAACGGCGCCCAGGTGGTGATGACCGCTCTGGGCGGCACCGGCGCCATCTTCCTCGGCCTGTCCGGCTATGCGCTGACCTCGCGCAAAGACTTCAGCTTCATGGGCGGTTTCCTGATGGCCGGCATCCTGGTGGCCTTCCTCGCCGGCATCGGTGCCGTGGTCTTCTCGATGCCCATGCTGTCACTGGCCGTTTCAGCCATGTTCGTGCTGCTGATGAGCGGCCTGATCCTGTATCAGACCAGCCAAATGGTGCATGGCGGTGAGACCAACTACATTCTCGCTACCGTGACGCTGTATGTCAGCATCTACAACCTGTTCCTGAGCCTGCTGCATCTGCTGACGGCCTTCAACGGCGACGATTGATCCGTCAACCCTAACGGCCACAAAAAAGCCCCGCTCATGCGGGGCTTTTTTTGTGCCTGCCGACACAGACGAATGTGTACATTGATCCGTACAATCAGCCCTATCAAAGATCACGCACGCCCAAAACATCCCTCACCATCGGACGGATCTTTTCCGCCATTTCCGGTGCTTCGATATCCATTACCTGCTCTACCACCCACTTGTCATCGCTGGACGCCATGACTTCCGCCACCTTTTGTCCCAGATAGCGATTGAAGTCATAACCGGGACCACCTTCATCAAAACTGCATTCCGCATAATTGCCAAGCCGCTCATTGAGACGGTCGATAAAATCCCCCCGGTAATCCCCGCGACCCAGCAGGTCGATCTTGTTGGTAACAATGGTTTCGACCAGCTGGCCGGCGATGCCATTGATCAACGGGCCGCGCTCCTCTTCGGGCAACTTCCCATAAATCAGCCGGTCGATGATATGCAGTAGATAAACGGAAAACTCTGCAATAACGTCGATGGCCTGGCTGTCCTGCGGAAAGGAAAAGCCTTCTTTCTCCATGTGCAGGAAACTGTCCTTGGCGAGCTTCCAGATATTGATCGCAGCGGCGCTCGACAGACTTTCCAGCGTCTTTGGCTTTGCGGAGCCCTTCTTGTTCCGCTCTGAGCGATCCGATCGGTGCCAGCGTGTTCTGAGTCGTACCGCCATTATCTTCTCCTGATCCGGTGTAGTGATCATCCTAAATCGCCCGTGTCGGCAGGTGAATACCGATATAGGCATAGGGAACCTCAACATTCCCACAACATTTTCACGTTTACACTCTACTTTTGCACCGGCCCACTGACGACAAGGAGTGCTCTTATTCGCCGCACAAATGCCCGCCGCCAGTGTGCAGAAAGGCCGTTTTATTTCGTCAACTTCACGGGTATGCGCAAAGAGATATTCCCTGCGGCCTTCGATGCAATCATCATTGGCTTGAGTCAGGCGGCCTTGCATCCCTGAATTCCGCCAACCCCTGTGAACCCAGGAGAGAAAATGGACCAACACGACATGGATCTACAGAGTGGTATTTCCGCCTTTGAGGCAAAGGAGTTCACTCTGGCCCTGCGCCTGCTGTCGCCCCTCGCGGACGAAGGAAACAGTGAGGCCCAGTACCGCCTGGCGATGATGTTTCACAACGGTCTTGGTCGGGTACAAAACAATGAGGCCGGATTTAGGTGGATGTGTGCAGCGGCCGGGCAGGGACATGCCTTTGCCCAGCACGGACTGGGCGTCATGTACCTCTATGGTGAATGCACGGAAAAAGACGAATCAAAGGCTGTCGAATGGTTCCAGCGCGCCGCCGAACAGGGGCTTCCCGGCGCGCAGATGACACTGGGTATGATGTACGAAAATGGCCAGGGTGTGGAAAAAAACGAGGAACAGGCACGTCGCTGGTACACGCTTGCAGAGGAAAACAGTTAGTGGGGGAGTAAAAGAAGAGGCTGATTATGAAGCTGTCCGTGTAGGATGCTGGTAAGCGGTAGCGAACCGCATCGATCAAGAGCAGTGACCACGACAATATAATTCCCGCTTTCTGACCTAGAAAGAATGGGCACCGCCCACCCGTTACATTCTACCCAGGCAGCGATGGTGGGCAGTGCCCACCCTACAAAAAAGGAAATGGTGTATTTTGTGGCGGTACACGCCTCAAGCCGAGAATTATTTAGCGGCATATCATCAAACACCATTCGCATCCTGCCCTTTTCAACACCCTGTTAAGGGACGTCTGACATGAAATAGTCAGACAATAAAAAACGGGTCTGTTGGCCCGTTTTTTATTGTTGTTCTTTGACGGAGATTACTTGCCGGCCCACGTGTTGAAATTGGCATCATTTTTGGACTCGCCGTCACTGTAACCCGCTTCATAGGCTTCATTGGCACGCTGCTCTTCACGCTTGGGGTTCTGCAGATAGCCGCTTGCCCAACCCACTACGTAATCACGAGAAACATTGGCTTTTTCCATTTTGTCGATGGCTGCATAATATTCTTCATTCATGGAACAGTTCTCCCAGTCAGGTTCTCTAGCCGGTACCACAGCTACCATGCCTGTAACAGCGGCTATTACAGTAAATTAGACAATGCTTATAGTACTCAATTCGCATCAGATTTCAATCCATTTACCCCCTGTTCATCTTATCATTTTTATTAATATCCATATTCGCTTTGTCTATCAGTATTTTGTCATCACTCTTGCGTCACTACGTGCTGTCAACAGACCCTAGCCTTTTCCGCAACAAAAATCTGCTAAAGTGCAATCTCTCAAAGATAGCC
>CAZTPE010000108.1:0-7929 GCA_964614545.1 uncultured Ectothiorhodospiraceae bacterium | reverse complement strand
GGATGTCCATCTTCACCCCGCGCAACAGCGGTTCGCCGCCGTAGCCGAGGTCCACTTCGGTCAGTTGCAATAAGGGATGCGGCACGTCCTTGGGCGCACGAAAGCCGAAGGTGAACGGTGAATCCACGTGCGCCGGGGCGATCTCCTCCATGCGCGCCAGGGCCTTGAGGCGGCTCTGCGCCTGGCGCGCCTTGGTGGCCTTGGCACGGAAGCGGTCGACGAACTGTTGCAGGTGGGCGACGGTACGCTGCTGTTTTTCATGCGCCGCCTGTTGCTGCGCCAGCTGAGCGGCGCGCTGTTTCTCGTAGGCGCTGTAATTGCCGGTGTAGGCGTGCAGGTGCTGCTCGGCCAGCAGGGCGATGTGGTCCACACACAGGTCGAGGAAGTCGCGGTCGTGGGAGATCAACAGCACCGTTCCGGGGTAAGCGCGCAGCCAGTCCTGCAACCACAGCACGGCATCGAGGTCGAGGTGATTGGTGGGCTCATCGAGCAACAACAGGTCAGAGCGGCACATCAGCGCCTGGGCCAGATTGAGGCGCATACGCCAGCCGCCGGAAAAGTCTGTCACCGGGGTCTGCGTCTGTGCCTCGCTGAAGCCTAGACCGGCCATCAGCCGTGCCGCACGGGTCGGCGCCGTGTAACCGTCGACGGCCTCAAGACTGGCGAACAGGCCGGCCTGCCGCGCACCGTCATCGGCCGCCTCGGCCTCCACCAGCTGCGCCTGCAGGCTACGCAACTCCGTGTCGCCGTCCATCACGTAATCGATAGCGCTGCGCTGCGTCGCCGGCGTTTCCTGCGCCACGTGGGCCATAACAATATCCGGTGGCAATGACACCTCGCCGCCGTCCGGGTGCAAACCAGCGGGGTCACGCAGCCCCAGCACCAAGGCCAGCAGGCTGGACTTACCGCTGCCGTTACGGCCGACAATACCCCAGCGCTCACCGCGCTGAATGGTGAGATCGACACCTTCGAGGAGCAGGCGCACGCCGCGCCGCAGGGAGATATTTTGAAAATTTAGCATGGGGCGCGAGTTTACCTGCTACTGATGCCCCGCGTGTACTATTGATCCGGTGGATAACAATCAGACTGGAGGGGAATGGCAGGGAAAACTCAGCTACCATGATAGTGATGAAGGTGCGCAATAACTTGTGGGAGCGGCTTTAGCCGCGAAGGCCGCACCAATCATCGCTTCGCGGCTAAAGCCACTCCCACAGGGATTCAAAAAATATGAGGCCAGCTCTCACACTGCCACATGAGGTTTTTGCCCCAGCCTGCTAAAATCGCCGCCCCGACCATTGGCAGGCCCTCGCACCGTGACCACGACCCTCACCCTCTACGACTTCCTCGACCAGATCGGCACCCAGCCGCGCTTTTTCAGCCTCGGCCGCCGCATCACCGAGATCCCCCGCGAGCGTTTCATCGCCTTCGAGAACGCCAACGAGCCCTGGCCACAACCCTTCCAGCAGGCCGCCTGGCTGGGCATCCTGTTCAACGACACCAAGACCGGCGAATCACACCTGTGGTTTCTGCGCTTTCCCCTCGATGAACAGGGCCTGCTGGTGCAGGCCGCGCGCGACGAATTTCTGCGCCGCATCATCGACAGCGCCGCCCAAGCCGATACCACCAGCGGCAACAGCGAAGACCAGCTTGGCGACAACCCCTTCGGCTTCAAGCCCAACGAGGCACAAATGGCCAACCTGCACGCCTGCATCGCCCACACGCAAGGCCAACAACCCTCACCGCAATACGCCCACGCACTGGAATACTTCCGCGGCGAACAGGGCTTCGACCAGTGGCAGTTCGTCGGCCTGCAGGGTATTGCCGACGTCGCCGTGCGCCACGCCGAGCACACCACCCTGCTTGCCGACGCCATCCCGCAGCTGCCCGGCGGGCCCTTCAATGTGCTGTGTGGCTGTCTGGAAAGTGAAACCCTCAGCGACGCACTCATCGACGCCATCGCCCAACGCCTGCGCACAGAACTGGCCGCGCACACACCCGACCCGGTGCTGATCGCCACTGCCCTGCGCGGACTGTCCAATGGTAGCAAGCGCGAAAAGGTTATCGCCGCCAGCCAGGCCGCATTGGACAGCGAGCTGGGCAGCCATCCGGAGATCCTCGCCGCCATCGCCGGGCGCGGCTGGGAGACCCTGTATGACAACACCCTGCGCAACCACTTTATGTTATGCCTGGCGCAGAGCGGCCAGCGCGCCTTCGACAGCATTCTCGCCGACCTGCTGTTCCTGCCCGTGCTGCGTAACCTGCTGCTGGCCGACATTCGCGGCAGCCAACAGCCGGAGGCCGTGCGACAGGCCGTCACCGCATTCATCCAGCGTTTCACCCAGGACACCGCTAACGGGAACAAACCATGAGCATCGGCACACCGCTTTCCGACTCCGCTACCCGGGTGATGCTGCTGGGCGCCGGCGAACTGGGCAAGGAGGTCATCATTGCCCTGCAGCGCCTGGGTGTGGAGACCCTTGCCGTGGATCGTTACGACAATGCCCCTGGCCATCAGGTGGCGCACCACGCCCACACCATCGACATGACCGACGGCCTTGCCCTGCGCAAACTCATCGAAGCAGAGAAACCAATGCTGGTGGTGCCGGAGATCGAGGCCATCGCCACCGACACGCTGGCGGAGATCGAGCGCGATGGCCTCGCCGAGGTCATCCCCACCGCGCGCGCCACCCAACTGACCATGAATCGCGAAGGCATTCGCCGCCTCGCCGCGGAAGAGCTAGAGATGCCCACTTCCCGTTATGCCTTTGCCGACTCGCTGAACCAATTGCAGATGGCTATCGACGGCGGCGTCGGCTACCCCTGCATCGTCAAGCCGGTGATGTCATCCTCGGGCAAGGGACAGTCCGCCATCCACGGCCCCGATGATGTGCAGCGAGCCTGGGATTACGCTATGAGCGGTGGCCGCGTCAGCGGCACGCGGGTGATTGTCGAGGAAATGATCGACTTCGACTATGAAATCACCCTGCTCACGGTGCGTGCGCTGGATGCCAACGGCGAAGTACACACGCACTTCTGTGAACCCATCGGCCACCGCCAGGAACAGGGCGACTACGTGGAAAGCTGGCAGCCGCAGCTCATGACAGAGCCGGCGCTGACGCGCGCCCGTGAGATCGCGAAGAAGGTCACCGACAGTCTCGGCGGCCGCGGCCTGTTCGGTGTCGAGCTGTTCATCAAGGGCGACCGGGTCTGGTTCAGCGAAGTCAGCCCGCGTCCGCACGACACGGGCATGGTGACCATGGCCAGCCAATGGCAGAATGAATTCGAGCTGCACGCGCGTGCCATCCTCGGCCTGCCGGTGGATACAGCACTGCGCGAACCCGGCGCCAGCGCGGTCATCTACGGCGGCCTGGAGGCCAGCGATATCCACTTCGACAACGTCGCCGAGGCGCTGCGCGTGCCCGGCACGGATCTGCGCCTGTTCGGCAAACCGGAGTCCTTCATGCGACGGCGCATGGGCGTGGCCCTGGCGCGAGGCGAGACCATCGAGCAGGCCCGCGAACGCGCCCTACAGGTGGCGTCACGAGTCACGCCCGGCAAGGACTAGACATACATGTCTAACGATAAAAAGCTCCAAAAAAAATCTTCCCCAACCGATGTCGCCACTTTTCTGCAAAAGGCTGCGGCGACACCAGCCGTGCGCACGAACGCCAAAAACAAGGGCCGTCTGATCTTCGCCCTCGACGCCACCGCCAGCCGTGAAGCCAGCTGGGATCGCGCCAGCCATTTGCAGGCGCAGATGTTTCAGTCCACCGCCGAACTGGGCGGTCTCGATATCCAGTTATGTTATTACCGTGGCTTTGGCGAATTTCATCCTACCCCCTGGCTTGCAGACAGCCGCCAGTTGCTGCGTGAAATGACCGCCGTGCACTGCCTCGCCGGGCATACGCAGATCGGCAAACTGTTGCAGCACGCCCTGCGCGAGACCCGTAAACAAAAGGTCAACGCCGTGGTCTTCATCGGCGACTGCGTGGAGGAGAACATCGACAGCCTGGGCCAGCTGGCCGGACAGCTGGGCCTGCTGGGGGTGCCGCTGTTCCTGTTTCACGAGGGACATGACCCCAACGCCGCACACGCCTTCCGCCATCTCGCCGAACTCAGCGGCGGCGCTTATTGCCCCTTCGATGCCGGCAGCGCACAACAGCTGCGCGACCTGCTCGCCGCCGTGGCGGTATTCGCCGTCGGCGGCCACACCGCGCTGACGGACTTTCACCGCCGCCATGGCAGCACCCTGCTGAAGCTCACCCGGCGCTGACATGCCCCGTCTGCTGCTCGTCCTTATCCTGCTGTTCTGCGTCTGGCTGGCGATACGCTGGTTCGTGCGCACCCCGCCGCACGATGTGATCCGCACCCTCAAGCGCATCGGACTCGCTGTGTTGGTGCTGGGCATCGCCTTCCTCGCCGCCACCGGACGCCTCAACTGGATCGCCGCCGTCGCCTTCGCCCTTCTGCCCCTGCTGCGGCGCGGCTGGGTGTTGCTGCGCTACCTGCCCTTTTTGCGCGGACTGTACGCCCGCTATCAGGCCGGGCAGGGCCAGCGCCCGCCGGCCGGCGGTCAGCAGTCCACGGTGGAGACACGCTTCCTGCGCATGAACCTGGACCACGACAGCGGCGACATGGACGGCGAGGTATTGGAAGGGCGTTACGAAGGACGCTTCCTCAGCCAGATGCCACGCGAGGCGCTGCTGGATCTGCTGGATCAGTGCCGCGCGGCCGCCGACGATTCCGCCGCCCTGCTAGAGGCCTATCTCGACCGCCACCACGGCGAGTGGCGCGAGCAGTCCGAGGCACAGCAACAGCGTGCAAACACCGCCAGCGGCCCCATGAGCGAAGAGGAGGCCCGTGCCATCCTCGGCGTAGAGCCGGGCGCAACGGAAGAGGAGATCACCCTGGCCCATCGCCGCCTGATGCATAAGCTGCACCCGGACCGCGGCGGCTCAGACTACCTGGCGGCAAAGATCAATCTGGCCAAGGATTGCCTCATCAAGGGCTGAGTGGCCGTGCTGGCAGGTCAAGGCCCTTTGATTCAGCGCTTTTCGCCACTCCGGCGAATACCGCAGCCCAGTGAAAATAGAGGATTCCTGGATTCTGGCTTCCGCCAGAATGACTTCTATATAAAACTTGTTGGCTGGCAAACACGGCTTAAATTAGCATCGATCATTACTTGACAAAAATAGTTGGTCTTTGTTTAAATGATGCTATATTAGAAAAATAAGATATATTAACCATCCTTTCGTGAAGGACAGGAGCAGGCAAATGCAAGTAGAAGCAAACGGCAAGACCATCGAACTGAGCGAGGCCGGCTGGCTGGAAAATCTTGCCGAGTGGACCCCGGAAGTGGCCGTGGAAATCGCCAACAACGAGAAGGTCGAACTGACCGACGAACACTGGGATATCATCAATCTGGCCCGTGAACTCTTCGAAGAGAACGGCAAGGTCTGCGAACCACGCGCCTTTTCCAAGCACATGAAAAAGCTCTACGGCAAGGATCGCAGCGACAGCAAGTACCTCTACGCCCTATTTCCCTACGGCCTGATCAAGTCGGCCAACAAGATCGCCGGCCTGCCACGGCCTAAGGGCTGCAGCTAAAACCCGGCAAATTGTAGGAGCGGCTTCAGCCGCGACGGCCATACGCACACCGCTTCGCGGCTGAAGCCGCTCCTACAATTTTTCTCTGCGGCAATACCCTAATCGTCTTGCGCATCCCGCGCATAAAAATCCGGCTCACCTTCAGGCTGCCCCTTGAAGCGCTTGTACCCCCACTGATACTGCGCCGGCAGCTCGCGCACGCATGCCTCCACGCCCTGGTTGAGACTCGCTGCGGCACGGCCGAGGTCGGCATCGTCGACGCCGTCCGGCGCCGGGCGGATATGCAAACGAAAGCCGCGCCCCCTCGGCAGCCGTTCGGCATAAATGAACAACACCGTAGCGCCGGATTTTCGCGCCAGTTTGGGCAGCAGAACCATGGTGTTGGCAGGATGGCCGAAGAAGGGGGCAAACACGCCGGAGTCACGCTCCGGGTCCTGATCCGGCAGAATGCCGATCATCTTGCCCTGGCGGAGGGCGCGCAGCAGGGCGCGCACACCGCTCGCGTCAGTGGGCACCAGGTGGGCACCGCCGCGTTCACGGCCATGCAGCATCATCTCATTCATCGCCATCAGCTTGGGCGGACGATACATGCTGGTAATACCCCACTGGGCCGACAGGTAGAGCCCGGCCATTTCCCAGCTACCCAGATGCGGCGAGAGCATGATCACGCCGCGGCCACGCGCTATAGCCTGTTCCAGCAAGTCCTCCCCCTCTACCTCGCGTATCAGCGGCAGCACCCGCGCCAGCGGCCGCAGCCAGAGAATGCCCGTTTCAGCCGCGGTGCGGCCGGTCTGCATCAGGCTTTGCCGCAGCAGGCGATGGCGCCGTGCCGAGCTCCAGTCGGGGAAGCAGCGGGCGATATTGCGTCGCGCCACCCGCCGCGTCTCGTTCGGGAACAAGCTCAGCAACCCGCCCAGCACCGCCCCCACTCCCTGTGCTACCGGCAACGGCAGGTAGGCGGTGGCCGTGAGCAGGAAGCGGACGGTTCGGCCACGGATCACGCCCTCTGCCCCTCACGGACTAAGTCATAATCGGCGATCGCGCGGCCCACCGGGCGCAATAAGGATTTGGGGGGTGTTGCAAAGGTTACCATGGGTGCATAGTGTAACCCGATGCGGGATTACGGTGCGCCCGGCAAGGCGAAAGCGGGCCGGCGCCGGACTACCACAACATTTATCTGTATGCCTATAATTGCCCCCGCAAGCGCAGCTTGGCCCCGACAGAATAAAGGCAGCCCGAGATGGAAATATTCTACATCCTCAACCACTGGCACTGGTGGGCACTGGCCACCCTGCTGCTGGCCGCTGAGCTATTGTCGCCCAGCGCCTGGTTTCTGGCCCTGTCCCTCTCCGCACTGGCCACCGGACTGGTGACCTGGGTGATGCCGGAACTGGCCGGACTGGTGCAACTGGGCATTTTTCTGCTGCTGGCCGCCATCAGCGTGCCCTACGCGCTAATGCGTCTGCGCAAGCGCTGCGCGGCCCGAACAAGCACCGACTAGTACTCCGTCCAGATTATATTGACGGAGTACTCATCATCACGAAGGATACCAACATGAGCAAGAATGAAGTCAAGTCACTGACCCCCAAAGAGGCCTACGACTTGCTGGAAAAAAATCCCAGCGCCGTGATGATCGACGTGCGTTCGTCGATGGAATTCCTCTTCGTCGGCCACCCAAAGGGTGCTATTCACGTGGCCTGGATCGATGAGCCGGACTGGAAGGTCGACCCGGAGTTTCCCGCCCACGTCCGTCAGGTGATGCTCGGTGGCCTCAGTTGCCACGATGAGGACTGCGCCCCGGTATTACTGATCTGCCGCAGCGGCAAGCGTTCGCAGGAGGCCGGCGAGGCCCTGATCAAGGATGGCTTCCCGGATGTCTACAACGTGCTGGAAGGCTTCGAGGGCGAGCTGGATGACGAGCACCACCGTTCATCGCTGGGTGGCTGGCGCTTTCATGGCTTGCCGTGGGAGCAGTGCTGAAAAACAACCCTTGCTTTGTAGGAGCGGGCCATGCCCGCGATGTTTTTCCCTTCACTCACAGAGCTTGTCGTTTTGGATATTGTGGGAGCGGCTTTAGCCGCGAATATAGGCTAGTTTTATTCGCGGCTAAAGCCGCTCCCACATATTTTCTTGTTTTCTCACCTTCATCGCGGGCACGGCCCGCTCCTTGGCATTAAGGATTGCATCACCGAAGATGGGAAGGAACGAAACCCGCCACCACTCATGCTAAAATAACCGGCCATTTTCCCATGCAGGCCGGTATTTCCCATGAGCAAGACCCTCGAACAACTCCTCGCCGAGCGCATCGTCATCCTCGACGGC
>CAZTPE010000107.1:0-7977 GCA_964614545.1 uncultured Ectothiorhodospiraceae bacterium | reverse complement strand
TATTCCTCGCGCCTGCTGGCCCCGGACATCATTACCGAGGTGACGCGCAAGGCCTTCAAGGTGGCGCAGACGGAAAAGACCGGCGCCTGTTTCATCGAGTTCCCGGAAAATATCGCCAAGATGACGGTGGACGACGTGCCCCTGGCGGTGAAGCATTCCACCATGCCGGAGCCGCCGGCCGAGCGCGTGGTGCGCGCCGCGGAGCTGATTTCCGCCGCCCGTGAGCCCATCATCCTGGCCGGTAACGGTGTGGTGAGGGCCGGCGCCTGGGAGAATCTGGCGGCCTTTGCCGAGCGCCTGCAGATCCCCGTGGCCAACACCTTTATGGCCAAGGGCGTGGTGCCTTTCCGCCACCCCATGGCGCTGGGCAGTGCCGGGCTGCAATCGCAGGATTACATCAACTTCGGCTTTGAGCATGCCGACGTGATCATCTGCGTGGGCTACGACCTGGTGGAGTATCACCCCTATCTGTGGCATCCCACCCGCGACCGCACCCTGATCCATATCGACAGCTCACCGGCGGAGGTGGATGCCCATTACGGCATCAGCGTCGGCGTGGTGGGCGATATCAAGCACGCCCTGGATCGCATCGCCGAGCAGTCCACGCCGCATGACGGTCACCGCATGCGCAGCCTGCGCGAGGCGCTGATCGAGGAGATGAACCAGCACCGCGACGATGCCGAGTGCCCGGTCAAGCCGCAGAAGATCATCTGGGATCTGCGCACCGCCATGGATCTGGAAGACATCGTCATCTGCGACGTGGGCGCGCACAAGATGTGGATGGCGCGCATGTTTCGCTGTGAATATCCCAACACCTGTCTGATCTCCAATGGCTTCGCCAGCATGGGCATCGCCGTGCCCGGCGCTATTGCCGCCAAGCTGGCCTGCCCTGAGCGCAAGGTGGTGGCGGTGACCGGCGACGGCGGTTTTCTGATGAATGTTCAAGAGATCGAAACCGCCTGCCGATTGAAGATCCCGATGGTGGTGCTGATCTGGAACGATGCCGCCTACGGATTGATCGAATGGAAACAAATGAACCAGTTTGGCCGCACCTCGCACGTCAAATTCAACAACCCGGACTTCATCCAGCTGGCGCAGTCCTTCGGTGCCAAGGGCTACCGCATCGAGCAGGCCGAGCAACTGCTGCCCACCCTGCGCCAGGCGCTCAATGACGATGTCGTGAGCATCATCGACTGCCCGGTGGACTACAGTGAGAACCTGCGTCTGACCGAAAAGCTCGGCGACATGATCATTCACCTGTGAGACCACATGACGGGCCCCATGCAGCAGACCATCCCCATCCCTGACCCCTTTGACCTGGACGAGCCGGCCCACGGCACGCGTATCCGTCTGCTCAGCTACAACATCCAGGTGGGCATCGCCAGCACCCGTTTCCGTGACTATCTGACGGAGAGCTGGAAGCATGTCCTGCCGCACTCGCGGCTGTACGACAACCTGTCGCGCATCGCCCGTGCGATCAGCGACTTCGACATCGTCGCGCTGCAGGAAGTGGATGCCGGCAGCCTGCGCTCCGGCTTCGTCAACCAAACCGAATTCCTCGCCAAGAAGGCCGGCTTTCCCTTCTGGCACCATCACACCAATCGCCGCCTCGGCAAGATCGCGCGCCACAGCAATGGCCTGCTGAGCCGCTTCAAACCGATGGAAATCACCAACCACAAACTGCCCGGCCGGCTGCCGGGGCGGGGTGTGATGGTGGTGCGCTATGGTCACCGCGACAACCCGCTGGTGTTGCTGATCCTGCACATGGCGCTGGGTGCGCGCGCCCGTCAGCGTCAGTTCGAGTTCGTTGCCGGGCTGGTCAACCGCTACCAGCATGTGGTGGTGATGGGTGATCTCAACTGCCAGCCCGACAGCAACGAGATGCGTTTTCTGCTTTCCGCCACCGACCTGTGCGAGCCTCTTCACGGCCTCAAGACGTACCCCAGCTGGCGGCCCGCGCGCACCCTCGACCACATTCTCACCTCGCCCAGCCTGAAGGTGCACGACGTGCATGTCATGCAGCACCTGCTGTCTGATCACCTGCCCATCGCGACTGAAATCATCCTGCCGGATGGATTGCAACTGATTTAGGTGAAAGACATGGCTGACGACTGGAAACAAAAATACCTTGCCAACCTCGACCGCCAGGAGCGCGCCGAAGCGGCTTGGCAGGCAAACGAAACCCTGCTGCGTCAAGGGCTGACCCGTGTGGCGCTGGCCGCGCAAGGTGTCGATGAACGGTTGGACCGGGAGCTCGATGCCCTGCGCCAGGCCATCCGCAGTGGCGCCGATACGGGTCAGCTGGAGCGGGTCATCGAGGGGGTCGCTGATGCGGTGGTGCGTCTCGACGAACAGCGTAGCCAGCAGGCCGCCAGCAATCCGCAAGAGCTGCTCGTCCACTGGCTGGACAGCCTGTCCCTGCCGCGCGCACTGCGCTCGCGCGCCAAGACCCTGCGGCACAGCTTCGCAGAGGCTGATGATATCAGGCAGATGGAGCAGCCACTGCACGAACTGGCCGAATTGGTCAACAGTGCCCTGCAGCCGGAGGCGGGTGGTGGCGGGCTGATGAAGCGGTTGTTCGGCAGCCAGGGCGGCAGTAAAGCCGGTGACAGGGAGCCGGGCCGGGAGGATGCCGGCCAACCGATGGCGGCAAACGAAGGCCCACAGGTGGGCGAATTCTGCATCCAGCTGCTGGATACCCTGAGCCTGCCTGCGGAGCTTACCGAGCAGGTGGAAAGCCTCAAAGAGCGCCTCGCCGGCGGTCTGTCGGAGCATGCCATCGCCCCTGCACTGCATGCCATTGCCGATCTCATTTCCACCATGCGCCGGCAGATGGAAGCCGAAAACCACGAGCTGCAGGACTTCCTGCGCCAGCTCACCGGCCGCCTGCAGGATCTCGACCAGCACCTGGCCGGGGCGCAGACCCATCACCGTGCCAGTGTCGACAGCTCACGCGAACTGGATGCCGCGGTGCAGGCCCAGGTGCGGCATATCGAAAGCAGTGTCGATCAGGCCGAGGATCCGCAGCAGCTGAAGGCGGAGATCCAGCAGCGCCTGGAAACCATCCTGCGACACCTCGATGAACACCGTGAGTCCGATGAGGCACGTCAACACCAGTTGGAGGAGCAGCTCGAACGTCTCAACCAGCGTGTGCGCGAGATGGAAAAAGAGGGCGAACGCCTGCGTCAGCGTCTGCGCGAAAAGCATGAGCAGGCGGTGCGCGACCCGCTCACCGGGCTCTATAACCGCCTCGCCTACGACGAACGCATCGTGCAGGAATTCGCCCGCGCCAAGCGTTACAAGCAGCCGATGTCACTGGCGGTGCTGGATATCGACCGCTTCAAGCGCATCAACGACAGCTACGGTCACAAGGCTGGCGACAAGGCACTGAAGATTATCGCCGACCGGGTGCGTAATAATCTGCGCGAGACCGATTTCCTGGCCCGCTATGGCGGCGAAGAGTTCGCTATCATGATGCCGGAAACCTGCCTGAGTGACGGCCTGGTGGCGGTGGAAAAACTGCGCAAGGACGTCTCGCAGAGCCAGTTTCACTACCAGGGTACGGGTGTCGTCATCACCGTCTCCGTGGGGCTGGCGGAAATGCGTGAAGACGACAGCCCCGAAACCCTGTTTCAGCGCGCCGACCGCGCCCTCTATCAGGCCAAGGACAGCGGCCGTGACCGTACCTGCGCGGAAGAAAACTGATGTCGGCCATCGAGGGTGCAACGGACAAAAAGGTGCGCCTCGACAAGTGGCTGTGGGCGGCCCGTTTCTTCAAGACCCGGGGCCTTGCCTCTGAGGCCATCAAGGGCGGCAAGATCGAACTCAACGGCAGCCGCGCCAAACCCAGCCGCGAACTCAAAGTGGGTGATGAACTGAAGATCCGCCAGGGCTTTGACGAAAAGACCGTCATCGTACGCGACCTTTCCGACCGCCGTGGTCCCGCCCCGCTGGCCCGGCAGCTTTATGAAGAAACCCCGGAGAGTATCGTGCAGCGCGAAAAGGCCACCGCACAGCGCCGTCTCGCCAATGCCCACCGCGAGCCGGGCCAGGGCCGTCCCACCAAGCGTGCGCGGCGGCTGATTCACGGGTTTACCGGAAAGTAAGTGGTCCGTGAAATCAGTCGCGGTAGTGTGGGTCGATCCAGCAGCGGGGCAAGGATTCGCCGGAAGGAAATAGCAGCTCGGCCTTGGCAAATTCTCGTGGCTCCTGCATCTCCTCGCCGGCATGAAAGCGGCCCTGTACTTCCGCACGGCAGGGATCCACGAGGGTATTGGTGTTGAGTACCTCAACGAGGTCGCCACTGACTTTGTCTTTCAGGAACATGTCGGTCTCCTTTCTATACTTGTTGAAAAAGGCACCCTGCTAAGAGTATAGGCCAGCAGTCGGCGTGCGACTTTTACATCTCCGCCATTTCCAGGTCATCCTGAATGGCATCCAGCCCGGCCTGGGCGCACTTCTCATCGGTCTCGCCGGAGGGGGCGCCAGAGACTCCAATACCACCGATAATGGCGCCGCCGGCCTGGATGGGCAGGCCACCGGCGGAAAACACCAGACCGGGGGTTTTGCCCACGGAAAAGGGCGATGTAAAACGCTGCGTGAGTAGTGACGTCGGGGTATTGAACGACAGCGCGGTGTAGGCCTTGTTGCGGCTGATGGCGAGGGTCAGATCCATTGCCAGCACATCGCGCAGCACCACCTGCGAGTGCCCCCCTCGATCGACAATGGTCACCGCCACCTGTACTCCCTCTTTGCGGCAGGTATCGATAGTCGTCTGTGCTGCACTCAGCGCCGTGTCCAGGGACATACGTGGAATAGTGACTAGCACCGGCTGTTCTTCTTCGGCGAAAGCCGCTCCGGCCATCGCCGACAAAGACAGGCTAACAATGATTAGGTGTGCACGTTTGTTCATGGTGATCCCTTGGTGGCTGTAATTGATTTGTATCAATGGCCACTGGCGTTTTCCTAGTAAAATCAGGGGGTTTTATCCATTGGCCTGGTGAATTGATAACACTAGTATAGCTCGATGATGAAGGGTTTTAGTTGGAGTGACTTAAGCACTGCTTAAGGGTACTTCTAGATAATAGATCATGTCCTCTGCATGACCTGAAAGCTGTACTGTCTTGGCGTGATCTGCTGGAAAAGGTGTGGTTCCCTTTTCACGAACACAATGCAGCGAATGCGGCCTACAGGCGGCTTCGCCCTTGGCTTTGAGACTTTTTGACTGGATGCCTTCGAAAGTACGTCTTGATGCCGGGCCGGGTGCAAAGTCAGGGGCACAATCTGTTCTGGTTATTATCAGTATTGCCCTTAGATAACATTTGACGACAGGAGAACGACAATGATTCGATCCACCATGGTGGCAACCTTCGCGGTATCCCTGACCCTGGGCACCGGCGCATTGGCTGGTGGTGGCCACGGCACCCACTGGGGCTACGAAGGTAATGAAGGTCCCGAGCACTGGGCCGAACTGAGTAAGGAATACGCCACTTGCGGTACCGGCACTCGTCAGTCACCCATCGATATTCCCGCAGCCATCCCAGCCAAGCTCCCACCTATCAAGTTTGATTTCGAGCACGCCACGTTGGAGATCCTCAATAATGGCCACACCATCCAGGTAAACCATGATGAAGACTCCAGTATCACCGTAAGTGGTGAACAGTTTGATCTGTTGCAGTTTCATTTCCATACTCCCAGTGAAAATACCGTCGCAGGCAAGCACCACGACATGGAGTTGCACATGGTGCATAAGAGCGCCAAGGGCCAACTGGCCGTGGTGGGTATTTTCATGAAGGCGGGTAAGGAAAACGCGGTACTTAGCAATATCTGGGCGCACATGCCAAAGCAGGCCGGCGACAAGAAGAAGGTCAGTTCCGTACGTATCCATCCGGCCGATCTGTTGCCTGCCGATCGCAACTACAGTCGTTTCAACGGCTCCCTGACCACCCCGCCCTGCAGTGAAGGCGTGAAGTGGTTCGTGATGCAGAACCCCATTGAGGTCTCTGCCGAGCAAATCAAAAAATTCACCGGGACCGTCAGCGAAAACAATCGCCCGGTTCAGCCGCTGAACGGCCGCTTCGTTCTTACCGAACTCTGAGCTAATCTGTTGACCTGTGCGGGGCCGCCTCCTCCGGGTGCGGCCCTTTTTTATGTATGCCTATTTATCCGTATGTCTATGCCAACCCAAGGAGAGTATCCATGGAAAGATTTCTCGCTTCGACTCGCGTTATCGACTGGCGGACGCCCAGCGTACTTGAACAGGCCCGCTCTTTGACAAAGGACTGTGAGGGTGATGAGGCGGTGGCCAAGGCTTGTTTCGGCTGGGTGCGTGACGAGGTGCGTCACAGCTGGGACTACCGACAAAATCCTGTGACCTGCAAGGCCTCCGACGTACTCAGGCATCGTACCGGTTACTGCTATGCCAAGAGCCACCTGCTGGCGGCATTGTTGCGTGCCAATGGCATTCCCGCCGGGCTGTGTTACCAGCGCCTGAGCGTGAACGATGACGGTGCGCCCTATTGCCTGCACGGTTTGAATGCGCTCTACCTGCAACAGTACGGTTGGTATCGTGTGGATGCGCGCGGCAACAAGCCGGGTATCGATGCGCAGTTTATGCCGCCGCATGAGCGGCTGGCCTTTGCCATCAACGAAGAACAGGAAGCCGACCTGCCGGAGATCTGGGCCGAGCCCTCACTGAGCGTGGTGGAGGTATTGGAGGGTCATGAGACGGTGCAGGCGGTGTGTGAGAATCTGCCGGATGTGGCGTTGATCTCAAAACCGCCAGCAAAGGTGCCGTAGGAGCGGGCCATGCCCGCGATGCATGCCTATCAATGTGGGCTTCAGCCGCGAAAGCAATCGCGAACCTCGCTTCGCGGCTGAAGCCGTTCCCACAATTTTGTAGGCAATGGCCTCTGTTATATCGATCAAAACCATCGCGGGCATGGCCCGCTCCTACAATGATTAGGATATGTTGAGCTCGCGAGTAAGCAGCGCTATTCGGACGCTACACCAGTATTTTTTGACAACTGGGTCGCTCGCGCAGGCGCTCAAGGTAGCGGTTGGTTTGCGGCATGTCGTCGAGCAAATAACCGCCACGTCCGCGCTGCAGGTAGTCCAGTATGGGGATGATCAGGTAGTCAGCAATGCCCGCGGCTGTGCCGGAAAAATAATCGTTTGTTTTCAGCGCGGTTTCGATAATTTCAAGCTGGTGTCTGACCGCCGGCACAGCGGCTTCCAGTCTGCTCTCATCGACCTTACCATTCTCCCCGGAGGGGAAGGCGTATACCAAAATGAATTTGCGGATGATGATCGGATCAAAATAGCCGTTGGCGGCACTGATCCATTGATCCATCAGCGCCAGCGCCTCAACTGAGGTTGGACTGAGTGACGGGCCGTCAAAGCGGCGGTCGATATAGCGACAGATAGCGGCCGTCTCGTAAACGACAAACTCGCCGTGGCGGAGGATCGGCACCCGTTTGAAGGGGTTGTTGAGCAGGAGGCGATCGGCACGGCTGATCTTCTCCTGCAGTCGGTAGGTCACTCCCTTTTCCTCGCAGCAGAGCAGGGTGCTGCGAACATATGTGCTGAATTCCATTCCATAAATCACCAGCGCGTCGCCCATCGTGTTTTCCTTTTTATTGTATGGTTTTTTGGTGTGTTCAGCCGCGTAGATAGCGCGCCAACAGGCCCAGCTTTGGCATCGTATCCGGCCACGGGATCAGTACCCGGTGGCCACCGCCGGGGGCCTCGTTGACCGGATTCCCTTGCAGGTCAGTCATGGATTTGATCAGTACCTGGTGATTGCCTTCGGGGCGGATTACTTCCACTGTGTCGCCGATGCGAAACTTGTTCTTGGCCAGGATCTCCGCCTCACCATCGGTCACAGCCACGATTTCTCCGCAGAATTGTTGTTCACTGCTCACCGAGTGGCCCTGCAGATAATTCTGATGCTCGGCGACGTGATGACGCTGATAGAAG
>CAZTPE010000106.1:0-7991 GCA_964614545.1 uncultured Ectothiorhodospiraceae bacterium | reverse complement strand
CGGCTGATCGTCGGAGAGCACCGCCCGAAAATAGCGCTGCACCGGTGCGGGCAGGTCGTCTAATTCATTGGCGTTATAGGTAGGAGAGTTATTGGGGAGATGTACGGCCTCCAGCTTGGCGTGCATTTCTTCGGTGGCCGATTGCCAGCGACTCGCACCGAAGGCCAGCGCAGCGGCAATCAGCACCACCAGTCCAAGGATCAGGAAAAGCGTCATTTTCAGCCACATGTCGGTTATGTTTGCAGTTACCCCGGCGCGTCATGCGCGACCTTGCTACAAGGATAGCTCATACAACTTGAACACAGACTTCCAGTTCCTGGTTGTCGCCCCGACCCCCAGCTTTCGCTCAAGAAAGTTATTTGACAGCTTGCTCTTGCCATAACCATTCGGACAATACAGATAGACCTCTGTGCCTATCACAAACAATTGTTCGGGGGCAGCGACATATTGCTGAATGTCGGCAATCTTTGCTGTTGCTGGTTTCGCAGACAAAAACGTGACCAATACCTTTATGCCATCCTTCGCCAAGTCAACAGGTCCAAGGGGATTGTTGTTGATGATGTCTGCAAGTTCACGACTTGTGCGAATGTCGACAGGCGCATGAAATGCGTATTTTTCTTCAATGGTGCGTTCTATCTTTTCTTTCAGTTCAGATTTGTCACCGGAATCGGTATCGAAAATGACATTGCCACTCTGAATATAAGTCACCACGCTCTGGAATCCCAGCAGCTCGTACAGAGACTTAAGATCCACCATCTTGATCTTCTTTTGGCCGCTGACATTGATTCCGCGAATAATCGAAATATATTTCATTGCTCAATATTTCCTGAGAACGGTAGGTTGGGGTGAGGCACGAACCCCAACATGATTATGGTGATAAATGTGAATATTTGATTGGCTTAAAAATTGAAATCAATTTATTTCTGGTGGTTGTGGATGCCTTACAGGCGGCGAATTGATGTTGTGATATGTTGGGGTTCGTGCCTCACTCCAGCCTGCGTGCTATTCAACCCAGCTATCGTTTATATGGATTACTTTGCATGGGTATACATCTTCTAATTTTTTATTATTTTTTTGGCAGGCTATTAATGCACTTGTTATTGCATGTTCTGCAGATGTCCGATCTGATTTCCAATTCCAAGCCCCACTAACAGACTGAGAAAATGCCTTATTTTTAGATGCTTTCGAGTATTCATTTTTAAAAGAGGTTAAAGCTTTATTCAAGATGATTGAGGCAATACCTACTTCGTAATTCTGATAAATTGTTATCTTCTTCGGTTCTTCTGCTGCAGAGTTCTTAACTTGTTGGGTTGTGCACCCTGTTACAGTCAAAGTTAATAACAGTAACACCTTGGATCGCATATAAATTCCTTTGGATAGTTTTGATGGTTAACAGTATATTCAGGTGCATCAGCAGTAATGAGATAGTACCGACATGGCACCATTGTGCAAATGGCCGATTCATCCTGCATTGATTTCACCAGATTCATTTTCGGGTGAGGTTTATTACGGGCTATAACTATCCTGAAATCAAGTTGCTTCTGGGTAATATATCGTATAGATACCGAGGTATAAGGCCGCCTGATCCGATGCTCAGGCCAGAGAGTTTATCTGAGCGTCGATGATGTTCAGATTGTGTGTGTGATTGATCTGCGGCATCGGCTGTGGGTGTTCGTCACTGGCCTGTTCACCTTCCCAGCAGTGATTTGACATTGCTCTACCCGGGCCTATAATTGCAAGCAATTACTCACTTTAATACTGGCGGGTGCCGCATATGGGTAAACCGAGCGAACAACGCAAGCAGGAAATCATCGATGCCACGCTGGATCTGGCGGCGAGCCTGGGTGTGAAAAAGGTCACCACCCAGGCCATCGCGGACCACGTTGGCATTGCGCAGCCAACGGTGTTTCGCCATTTCAAGACGCGTGATGCGATCTTTGTGGCGGCGATTTCGTCCATTGGCGAGGGGCTGTTTCGGAATCTGGCGGCGTTCTTTTCAGGCACCGGCCCGGCCGATGAGCGTTTGCATCAGTTGGTGCGGGCGCAGTTGCGTTTTATTTCACAGAACAGGGGTTTGCCTCGGCTGCTGTTTTCCGACCGGCTGCATCTGGAGTCTCCGCTGCTGAAGCAGGCGGTGCAGAAGATCATGAATGGCTATACGCAGCAGGTGAGCCGGATGATCCGTGAGGGTCAGGTGGCGGGACTGATGCGCCCGTCGCTGGATGCGGATGAGAGCGCCTGGCTGGTGGCGGCGCTGATTCAGGGGGTGGTGATGCGTTGGTCGATTTTTGATTTCGATTTTGATCTTGCCGCAGAGGCGGAACCGCTGTGGGGGTTTATTGCGGCGGCCTTGCTGGTGGATGGGTGAGAGAGCGGTTTTATGAGTGTAGGAGTGGCTTTTTTGTTGCGGTGTGATGGCATCGGACCGATCGGTTTAATGTTTAAGGAGTCAGGCTATGTGCAAGTTGTGTTGGGCGAGTGTGGTGGTTTTATTGCTGGTGGTGGTGGGCATGGGGTACAAGTTTATTCTCGGCGGTGAAGTGGTTGCGACAGCCGATGGCCGTGAGGCGATTGTGCTGGAGCCAGCGGAACGCAATATGGTGCTGAGTGAGATGCGTGAATTTCTGGTGAGCATACAGTCGATCACCGAAGGCATTGTTAACGATGACATGGCCAGTGTGGTGACGGCGGCCCGGGCCATGGGGACTTCCGCTCAGCGGGGTGTGCCGGGGTCATTGGTACGCAAGCTTCCACTGGGTTTTAAGACAATGGGTTTCGATACGCATAGCCAGTTTGAGCAACTGGCGCTGGATGCGGAGCAGTTGGGCGACGGCGAATATGCCCTGGCTCAGTTGACGGAGCTGATGCAGAATTGCACGGCGTGTCATGCGATGTATCGTTTTGAGACGGCGGCATCTCTGCAAGAGGTGCAGTGACGCTCGCGGAGAACCTGCATGCATAAACGACAGGGATACTGATGAACGATTCAGGCGGTGCAGCGGCAAGAAAGACCGTTTCGCTGGTCCTCGGCAGTGGTGGTGCCCGGGGCATGGCGCATGTCGGCGTGATTGAGTATCTGCTCGAGCAGGGTTACGAGATTCGCTGTATTTCAGGGGCGTCCATTGGGGCGCTGGTGGGGGGTATTTATGCCACCGGCCGGCTGGATCTATTCCGTGACTGGCTGTTGGCGTTGAGCAAGACCGATGTGCTGCGCTATCTGGATTTTTCCTTTAGCGGCACGGCGCTGTTTCGCGGCGAGAAGATCATCGATGCCCTGCGTGAGCTGGTGGGCGAGCATCTCATTGAAGATTTACCGGTTTCCTACACGGCTGTGGCTACCGATGTGGAGCGGCAGAAAGAGGTGTGGTTGGCGGATGGGCCGCTGTTTGATGCGATCCGCGCCTCCATTGCCGTGCCGACGATTTTCACTCCGTATCATTACCGGGGCATGCGGCTGCTTGATGGCGGTCTGCTGAATCCGGTGCCCATTGCACCGACGTTGAAGGAGGTGACGGATTTGACCATTGCGGTCAATCTGAATGCGGTCAGTGTGGATCATTCATCACACAAGCCGCCACACAAGCCGCCGCGCAAAGCGGCCGGCAGAAAGGGTGTGACGGCGCCGCCCAGGGGTATTGTCGAGGCCTATCATCAACGTATTAACGGTTTTCTGGATGAGCTGCAGCAGGGCTTTAGTGATCTGGCTTTCCGCTCGTCGGGTGCGGATGACCTGGGCCTGTTCGATCTACTGAACAATTCCTTTGAAACCATGCAGAATGCGATTGCCAATATCAAGCTGGCGACCTATTCGCCGGATGTGGTGATCGAGATTCCCCGCGAAACCTGCAAGGCCCACGAGTTTTACCGTGCGCGCGAGCTGGTCGAGGTTGGCTACGAACGGGCTGAGGCGGCTATTTCAGGTTAGTTGATGTTGCTGCCGTAGGCTGGGTTCCATCCGTCATGAGCAGCAGCAAACATCATATTGGCGGGTGGAGCCCGCCTTACGATGTGTGTTTCTCAGTCAATTCTCAGCCGTTTGATGTGGCGGTACAGGGTACGTTCGCTGACGTGGAGCAGTTGTGCTGCGCGTGAGCGGTGGCCGTCGCATTGCGTCAGTGCATCCAGCACCATCTGTTCGGTGAGGCGTCCGCGGCGCTGGATCAGGTGTCCGATGGCTTGCCTTGCCCTCTCTTGCTCGCTGCTGAAGGCGTTGCCATCTTCCAGCACGATGTGAGCCGGGGCCAGACTCTCGTCGCAGGCGAGGATGACGGCGCGCTCGAGGGTGTTGCGCAGTTCGCGGATGTTGCCGGGGAAGTCGTGCCCCAATAGTTTTTCGATCACCTCGCTGGACAGCGGAATGTGATGCTCTCCATCGAACTGGCTGGTGAGGAAGTGTTCGGCCAGGGCGATGATGTCTTCACGGCGGTTGCGCAGCGGCGGGATATGAATAGGGAAGGCGGACAGGCGGTAGTACAGATCCTGACGGAACTGGCCCTCGGCCACCATACGCTGCATGTCGCGGTTGGTGGCGGCGACTATACGCACATCGACGTTGATGTATTCATTGCCGCCGATGCGGCGAATAGTGCCGCTTTCCAGTGCGCGTAGCAGCTTGGTTTGCAGCGACAGGGGCAGCTCGCAGATCTCGTCGATGAACAGGGTGCCGCCATTGGCGGCCTCAAACAGGCCGATCTTGCGGCTGTTAGCACCGGTGAAGGCGCCTTTCTCGTAGCCGAACAGTTCACTTTCGATGAGGTTTTCATCCAGCATGCCGCCATCCACGATGATGAGCGGGCTGGTGCGGCGCTTGGAATAGAAGTGGATGTATTCGGCGACCTTTTCCTTGCCAACGCCGCTTTCGCCCATCAGCAACACGGTGGACTGGGTGGGGGCGACACGCTGCAGCAGGCTGCTCATGTGCAGAAAGGCCGGTGAGCGGCCGACCAACAAACCATCATTTTTGCCCGGCTGTGACAGTACCTGCACATATTCGCCCATGTACATGATTTCACCGTTGTCATCGACAATGGGTGCGGCCCGCAATTGCACGTATTCCTCGTTGTTGTCTTTGTCGTAATGCACGTGCATGACCTGGCATGGCTTGCCGGTGCTGAGAACTTCTTCCAATGGGCACTGCTCACCGTGCTCGCTGCAGGGGGCGTTGGTGTGGTGGGAGACTTCGTAACAGTACCGGCCAAGCAGGTCGTCGCTTTCGACGCCATAGTGGTCCTGATAGGCGCGATTGGCGGCAAGGATCTTGTAATCCCTGCCGATGATCACAAAGGGGCCAGGCAGAATATCGATGATTTGTTCGCAGCTGGGTTTCTTGGTCGTCAGCATAATAGAGGAGATCCTTATCTGTGCGACAGACATTACTGACGATAGCGCCATAAGTGCCGTCAGTAATGTCATGAGTTGTCATGTCTGGAACGAAAGCATCTGTCACGAAACCGACGTCAACAGCTTATGTTGACGTCGCTTAGGTACACAACCCGGGATGATACTTCGAGGTCTTTCGGTTTAAAGTGTGGAATCTTCCGGAATAGTGAAAGCCGGGAGAGTATTCCACTTCTGTTTGCTGAGAAGGAGTTACTATTCACCGAAAAAATGTAAGATATGACCTCGATTTTCCGCTTGCTTTCCTGCGGCCTCTGTGCGAGTTCTCCTTAGTTAACGCAATTTTTCGATGCCCAGCGCTTTGAGTATGTACTTTTCGTAAATGTTTTCCGTGGTGCCCTTTTTCATCTTCCTGATAAAGTACTTCTCAAAGGCCACCTTGGCTAGATGCACCCATTTCCCCTTCTTCATCCACGCCACGTTGCGCGGCGGGATCTGTGGCATGGCAACAAAAGCCACGCCGGTGTCGCCCATGTCGGCCAGACAGATGGCGTTCCAGGTGGCCTCGGTACTGGGTTCCTTGTTATCGATGGCATCGCGGATGTTGTGTGCCACGGCACAGACCATGGACTCGATCATGTAACCGGTCTTGGGTGTGCCGGTGGGGATGGGGGTGACCTCCACCGGCGGGATGGCGATACAGACGCCCACGGAATATATGTTGTGCCACTTGGGATTACGCTGGAATTGGTCGACCTTGACGAAGCCACGCGGGTTGACGAGGTCTTCGCCGACGTTGGCCACGGCGTCCACGCCCTTGAAGGCGGGCAGCATCATGGAAAACGTGAAGGGTAGCTCGTGTTCCTTGATGACTTCGGCGGCGTCGTTGTGCTCGGCAACGAACATTTTGCCTTCTTCCACCTTCGTTACCTTGGCATTGGTTATCCAACTGATGTGTTTGTTGCGCAGTTCGGATTCCAGCATGCCCTTGGAATCGCCCACGCCGCCGAGGCCGAGGTGACCAATGTAGGGCTCGGGCGTGACATAGGTGATGGGTACCTGATCGCGGATCTTGCGCTTGCGCAGGTCGGCATCCATGATCAGGGCAAATTCGTAGGCGGGGCCGAAACAGGAGGCCATTTGCGCCGCACCGACGACAATCGGGCCGGGGTTTTCGAGGAACTTTTGCCAGTTCTCGTAGGCTGTTTCGGCGTGATCCACGGTGCACACGGAACTGGTGTAGCCGTTGGGTCCTAGGCCCTCCACCTCATCGAAGGCCAGCTTGGGGCCGGTGGCGATGACCAGAAAATCGTAGTCGATGACGCGCTCGTCGGCCAGCACCACCTGATTGTCGTCCGGTTTGATTTCGGTGGCCGCCACGGGAATGAAGTCGATGCCTTTTTTGGCCAGATAGGGGGCGGGTTTGAAGGTAGTGTCGGCGCGGGTGCGCCAGCCGACCGCGACCCAGGGGTTCGACGGCACAAACTGAAAAATGTCTGAATTGGAGATGACCGTGACCTGATGCCCCTTGCCGAGAATGTGTTTGATGTCGTATGCGGCGGGCAGGCCGCCGGTGCTTGCTCCAATGATGACGATGTGCGCCATGATAGATCTCCTTAGTCAGTGGGTGTTGGGATGAGCGGGTAGCAAAGGCCGATCAATCGATCTCTGCAATCGATCTTTGCAATTGATCTTTGCAATTGATCTTTGAAAAAAGCATGAAACATGCCAGTTTTTCTTTTTTTCGAGCATCCGGTTTGACGCACGACCGTATCGAGCCGGATAATCCGCCCTTTACCGTACAGGGGAAGCCATGACTGTTTCCGATCTGTTTTCTGCCGCTGATGCCTGTTTGATGCTGGGCGAGCCGGATGAAAAGGTCACGCAGACACGTGCCATGGCACAACACTGGCGTGCGGGTGAGCTGTCGCTGCAGAATGACACACCGCCAACGGCCATCGGTGAACCCGGCAGGCCCGAGCGACCGCAACTGGTTTCTCCCCGGCAATTGCCCCGGCGCAGCCTGCATACCCCGGAGGGGCATGCGGCGCTAATTCATGCCATCGCCCACATCGAGTTTAATGCCATCAATCTGGCCTGGGATGCGGTGTACCGATTCCGTGACATGCCGCGGGCGTTTTATGATGACTGGGTGCGGGTGGCCGACGAAGAGGCCTATCACTTCGGGCTGGTGCGCGATCACCTGCGCGGGCTGGGTTTCGACTATGGCGATTTTGCCGCCCACAATGGCCTGTGGGAGATGGCGCAGAAGACGGCCTTTGATCCGCTGGTGCGTATGGCGCTGGTGCCGCGCGTGTTGGAGGCGCGTGGCTTGGATGTGACGCCGGGTATCATGAAAAAGCTGGCTGACCACGGTGATCATGCCGCAGTGGCGATGTTGGAGATTATTCTCCACGATGAAGTGGGGCATGTGAAGATCGGTTCGCGCTGGTTTCATTACCTCTGCTCACAGCGTGGTGTCGAGTCGAAGGAAACCTTTCGGCAATTGTTTGATCAATATATGAAGGGCCGAAGCAAGGGACCGTTGCATCGCAGCGCGCGTCTGGCGGCTGGCTTCAGCGAAGATGAACTGGATTATCTGGAAGGGGTGGGTTGAATGACGGGTGTAAGCGTGAAGTGGTGGTTGGGGTTGG
>CAZTPE010000105.1:0-8015 GCA_964614545.1 uncultured Ectothiorhodospiraceae bacterium | reverse complement strand
TTCGCGGCTAAAGCCGCTCCCACAGGGTCGACAGTCTTACCAAACCATCGCGGGCATGGCCCGCTCCTACCCGTCAGTGCTCACTCCGGGTCGAAACGATAACCCAGTGTATCGATATCAGCCTTGAAGTGGACCGCCACCCGCTCGGCGGTTTCGTCATCGTAATAGCTGCGGAAATCCTTGCGCCCCTTGGCCTGGCGTTTGTGCGGCAGTTGTCGCGGCGCGATGCCGATGCGCCGGCAGACCTCGTCGAAGTCCGCCTGCAAATTCTCATACTTGCCGATGAAGTCCGTGATGATGTTGCCGTGCAGATCGATGAGATAGTCCGACTGCAGCTGGATGGAGGTGTCCACGTGGTACTGATAGGGCCGTTCCGGGTCCAGCTTCCAGCGGATGAACTGGGGGAAGTCCTCGATGTGCGCCATCACCTGCGGGCGCTCGCGGCGGATGTGGTGGTAGGAACTCACCTGCAGATCCCAGGGATTGCGCACGAAGGTGAACTTGAACAGGCCGTCGAAAAATTCCGCCGGCAGCATCTCCTTGGCGGCGATGATCTTGGCGTGGCGCGGGAATTTGGCGCCGATGCGGTGGCCACTGAGGTGGCTCAGTTTGCTGCAGATGAACTGCGGCAGATAGGCGGGATCACGCCAGCGCAGGCCCTCGAGGGCGGCGCGCACGCTGGTGCCGCCGGTCTTGGCGATGTGCACGAAGAGAAAATTGTACTTGCGTGAGAGCAGCATGGCGGAACGGTTGTGGCTGAAAGGAGTGGAATTATACGGGCCGGCCGCCATTTCCCCAAAGTGGGCTATAGAACTTGTCACACCGCTCTGCGGTGTGACACATCCCGTGGCGCTCTGCGCTGCAAGAGTGCCGATACCGCTGAGCGACATCACCGGTCCTTCTCTGTGTTCTCCGTGTCTCTGTGGTGAAAGGACTTTTGTTGCGGACAAGTCTATTTCTGGTGTTGCGGCGATCGCGGCAGGCCGAGGATGTCGAGGTATTCATCGGCGCTGCGCGCGACAGTGAAGTCGACCACCGCTGCCTGCATGGCTTTGGCGCTGGGCGGGCTGGCCAGAGTGTTGAGGATGGCCTGGCCGAGGGTGGCGTCGTCACCCATCGGCACCAGCGGGCCGAAGCGGCCGCCTTGCAGTGTCTCGCGTGGGCCGCTGGGGCAGTCGGTGGACACCACCGGGGTGCCGCAGGCCATGGCCTCGGTGAGCACGTTGGGTGAGCCTTCCCAGAGCGAGGAGAGCACGAACAGATCGGCGGCGCGCATCCAGGCATAGGGATTGGTGGCGAAGCCGGGTAGATCCATGTCGTCGGCCACGCCCAGTTCGGCGGCCAGGGCCAGCAGTTCATCGCGCTGGCCGCCGTCGCCGAGGATGATGAGGCGGCAGGGGCGGGCGGTGCGGACACGGGCGAAGGCGCGGATCAGGGTGGGAAAGTCCTTCTGCCGGGTCAGGCGGCCGGCGCCGAGGATCACCGGCGCTTTGCGCTCGGTGAACCAGGGATGCTCGACCGGCTCTTCGGCCAGGGCCAGCAGGCGTGGGGTGATCACCGGGTTGTGCGCCACGCTGATGCGCTCGGGTGGCAGGCCGGTGATCCGCGCCGTGTCCTCGGCCACGCCGCGGGAGACGGCGATCACCCGTTCGGCCAGGCGATAGCTCCGGCGCATGGGCAGGGTGCGCGTGACGCGCCGCAGCCAGCCGCGCCCGGCCAGCGCCGCCGACAGATTGGTGCCCAGGCGGATGGCGATGCGCGTATCCCCGCCACTGATGCGTCGCGCCCACAGGGCCGCGCGGCCAGCGCGGTCCTTGGCCACCAGCAGCACCGGGGGATGGTTCTGCCGTAGCCAGCGGGCCAGGGGCAGCACGCTGGCCAGGGTGTGTTTCACGCCCAGGCGGACCACGTTCACTCCTTCCGGCAGTTGGTTCAGGTGCTCGCCCTCGGCGCGGATCAGCAGCAGGTCGATGGCGTAGCCGCGGCGGGTAAATTCTTCCACCAGGTTCAGCACCATGCGCTCCACGCCACCGGCGCCGGAGAAGGAAATGAGCACGGCGAGGCGGGGGGCGTCAGTCATGTTGCCGCCCTCGTGTGGGAACGCAAAGAGTGCAGAGAAAAAC
This sequence comes from uncultured Ectothiorhodospiraceae bacterium, assembly GCA_964614545.1. Lineage (GTDB taxonomy): Bacteria > Pseudomonadota > Gammaproteobacteria > SZUA-152 > SZUA-152 > DRQN01. Next base: position 5,892 of record CAZTPE010000105.1, on the reverse strand, counting down.
AATACTGAAATTTTTCTGTGGGAGCGGCTTTAGCCGCGATGGGCTGCCAGGCGACTGCTTCGCGGCTAAAGCCGCTCCCACAAGGCAAATCCACAGAATGGATGAAAGGCCTCGGCCACCGCTTGGCCAACTTTCTTCGTTGCAGCCTGTAGGGTGGGCACCGCCCACCGGGGAGGCGTGCGCGTGATGGTTGGTGGGCCGTGCCCACCCTACGGAATCCGCGGCAAACAGCCAGCTAGCCATCAGCTGATCCACTCCAACGGATCCTCTTCCGCTGCCGGCACCCGCCCCGGCTCCTCGACGAACAGCCGGTGCCAGATGGCGAACTGCATCAGCCCCCAGATCTCGCGGCTGGCGTCTTTTCCAGCCTTTTGCGCAGCAAGCATCTGTTCCACGCCCTCGGCGCGGAACCACTGGCGGATGGCCGGGTTGCGCGGCAGTTTCTCGCTTAGCCCGGCGAGGAAGTCGCCCTGCAACCAGTCGCCCACCGGCACATGGAAGCCGCGTTTCTTGCGGTACAGGTGATCGTGGGGCAGGTACTGTTCGGCCCAGCGCTTGAGGAACAGCTTGCCCTGGCCGGGCTTGATCTTCAGTTCGGTCGGGAGTGACAGGCCGAACTCGACGATACGGTGGTCGAGAAACGGCACCCGCCCTTCCAGGCCGAAGCCCATCAGCATGCGGTCGGCCTTGACCAGCAGGTTGTCGGGCAGGGCGGTGGTGAGGTCCACGTACTGGCTGCGCTGCACGTCGTCCCAGCTGCGTGGCGTGGCCTGCCAGGCCTGGATGAAGGGCTCGCGCACCGCCGCCTTGGCCGCCTGCAGCTCGGGCCCGAAGACCCGATCCGGCCAGGGCCTGCGCCAGTGGCCACGGGTGCGGAAGCCACCGGAACCGGGGGCGATCAGGTTCTTCGCCCAACGCTGCAGGGCGGACTTGCGATAACGGCCGTAGCCGGCGAAGACCTCGTCGCCGCCTTCGCCGGTAAACACCACTTTCACTTCCCGGCTGGCGTGCTGGGCGAGAAGGTCGGTGGGCAGGCTGGCGTAGTCGCGCATCAGGTCGTCGGCAGTCCACACCGTGTGCACCAGGCGCCGGAACACCGCCTGCTGGTCGAGCTTGAGCGGTGTGTGCTCGGTGCGGAATTGTTGCGCGATGCGTTCGGCGTCGTCCAGCTCATCGTTCAGACGTGCGCCACTGAAGCCCACGGAGAAGCTGCGGATGGGCTTGTCCTGGTAGCGATCGAGCATGGCCAGGAGGATGGCGGAGTCGACGCCGCCGGAGAGGAACAGGCCAAAAGGCACGTCCGAGCGCATGTGCTCGTGCATGGCGCTGTCCATCAACTCGTCGAATTCGCGCGCCGCCTCCTCGAAACCGCACTGGCGGGGTTCCACGTCCAGCACCGACCAGTAGCGCCAGCGCTCGATCCGCCCCTCGGCGTCGATGCGCAGGGCGGTGCCCGGCGGCAGGCGGCGGATGCCTTCGAAGATGGTCTCCTCGCCGCTGTTGAACTGGCTCTGCAGGTACTGCACCAGGGCGCGTGGATTGATAGCCGGCGGTGTCGGCAGCAGCGCCAGCAGCGCCTTGATCTCCGAGGCGAAGGCGATGCCGTCGGCGGTCTCGGTGTAGAACAGGGGCTTGATGCCAAGGCGGTCGCGGGCCAGGGTCAGGGTGCCTGTGCGCTCGTTGTGCAGGGCAAAGGCGAACATGCCGCGCAGCCGTGGCAGGAAGTCGCGGTCGTGCGCGGCATAGGCCTGGAGGATGGTCTCGCAGTCGGAATGGGTGCTGAAACGGTGGCCGGCCGCGATCAGCTCTTCGCGCAGCTCGACATAATTGTAGATCTCGCCGTTGGCCACCAGGGCCAGGCCGCGCTGATCGTCGAACAGTGGCTGGTGGCCACCCTCGAGATCGATGATGGACAGCCGCGTGTGCGCCAGACCCAGGCCGCCGCGCAGGTAGACGCCGCTGTCGTCCGGGCCGCGATGGTGCAGGGCTGCGGCCATGTGCTGCAGGCGCTCGGCGGCGTCGGGACTGGGATGGCGGTGATAGAAGCCGGCGATGCCGCACATGCTTGGGTTACTCCGGGTTGGTGGCGCGCGGGGGCAGGCCCAGGACGCGCAGGTAGCAGTCGGTGCTGTTTTCGATGGTGTAGGGCATGGCCGCCTGGCGCAAGTGCTCGGGGTCTGCCGGGGTGCCCAGGCGCTTTGCCATGGCGCGGGCCATGGCCTGGTGGTCGTCCACCGGCACCAGCTCGCCATATTGCCCATCGGCCAGGATTTCGCGCGGGCCGCTGGGACAGTCGGTGGAGACCACCGGGGTGCCCATAGCCAGGGCCTCGATGAGGACGAAGCCCAGCCCTTCCCAGCGCGAGGCGAAGGCGAACAGGTCGGCGTGGGCCATGAAGGCGAAGGGGTTGGACTGGAAGCCGGCGAAGTCCACCGCGTCGGCGATACCCAGCTTGGCGGCTAGCCGCTCCAGCTCCGCCTGCAGCTTGCCGCGACCGAGGATCAGCAGACGGCAGGGCCGCTGGGTGTGCAGAGTGGCGAAGGCGCGCAGCAGCACGTCGTAGCCCTTGCGCTGGCCCAGTTCGCCGACGCTGAGGACGATGGGCGGGCCGTCGTCGTGGAACCAGGGATGCTCGGGCCTAGGCTGCGGGGTGTGCAACAGCTTGTCGGGCACCACCGGGCTGGGCACCACCTCGATGTGCCCGCGCGCCAGGCCAGTGTAGTCGGCCATGTCGTCGGCGACACCGCGTGAGGTGACGATGACCTGATCGGCGAAGGGATAGAGCCGTCCCATGGAGGTGCGCTGCAGCCAGCGTTCGAAGGCGCCACGGTGGGCCAGGTCGATGGAGATGGTGGTGCCGGAGCTGAGCACCAGGCGGGTCGGCACGCGTGCCAGTGCGCGTGCCAGCAGGGCAGTGCGGTTGACCCGATCCTTGTCGGCCAGCATCGCCGCCGGGCGTTCGCGGCGCAGGTAGCGCACGATGGCCGGCAGGCAGGTGTAGGTGTGGCGGCTGCCGAGGTCGATGATGCGCACCCCCTCCGGCACCTCCGTGAGGTTGGGTCCGTGGCGGCGAACCTTGAGCAGATCCACGGCATAGCCGCGCCGGGCCAGGGCGGGGATGAGGTGCTGCATGGCCCGGTCGACACCGCTGTGGCCGGAGGTGGACACAAAGATGGCGATGCGCGGATTGTCGGTATCGGGCCTAGGGGGCATGGCATTCCCAGTGGTTGCGGGGCGTCGTCTCGCCGGGGGCTGATTTTGCAATAAATTCACGATGGCAGACAGGGGCTGTGCGAAATAAAACCCGTCAGGATGAACGGTGGGCGGGGTTCGTTCGGTCTGGGGCCTGAATGATTGATGTATAATCCGCTGATTTTTGTGCCTACTGCCCAGAGAGCATCGTCCGTCAATGCCATCAGCCCCTTCGCGTATCGCCATTCTTACTCCCTATCTGCACCATGCCTCGGGCTATGGCGGGATCACGCCGTGGATGGTCAACCTGGCCAATGGTTTCACCGCCCGTGGCATGGCCGTGGATCTGCTGGTGAACGCGCGGCCCGAGACGCCGCTGGCTTGCGCCGGCCTGGATGACGCGGTGCGCATTCTCAATCACGGCTACCACAAGCCGCAGGCGATGCTGGGGCTGTTGTCCTATCTCCGCCGTGAGCGGCCGCAGGTGCTGCTCGGCGCCGGCCACCGTTACAACTGGATGGCGGCCTGGGCCAAGCGCCTTTCGCGTATACCCGTGCGGGTATTCCTCAGCGTGCACGAGAACGTCTCGGTGGGCTCGGCGGGGATGTCGGCGCGCAAGCAGCGCCAGCGCTTCGCTGCTATGCGTGGGCTGTATCCCCGCTGCGACGGCGTGATTGCCGTCTCTGAGGGAGTGGCGCGTGACCTGGTGGAGGTGATCGGCCTGCCCGAGGGCGTGGTCGAGACTATCTATAACCCGGTGGTGGACGAGACCCTGCTGGCCCGCTCACGGGAGACCGTGGATCACCCCTGGCTGCAGGCCGGGGAACCGCCGGTTATCCTCGGCGTGGGGCGCCTGGAACTGCAGAAGGACTTTCCCACCCTGCTGCGTGCCTTTGCCGCCCTGCAGGTATGCCGGCCGAGCCGGCTGGTGATCCTCGGCGAGGGGCGTGAGCGCGCCGCCTTGGAGGTGCTGTCCGCCGAGTTGGGCATTGATGACCGGGTGGCCCTGCCCGGCCACGTGGACAACCCTTTCGCCTGGATGCGCCGGGCCGACCTGTTCGTGCTTTCCTCGGCCTGGGAGGGGTTCGGCAACGTGCTGGCAGAGGCCCTGGCGGTGGGCACCCCGGTGGTCTCCACCGACTGCCCCAGCGGCCCGCGCGAGATTTTGGCCTCCGGCCGCATTGGTCCGCTCACACCGGTGGGCGATACGGCGGCCCTCTGCGAGGCCATGGCGGCCACCCTGGCGCAGCCCCTGGATAAAGAGATCCTGCGCCAACGGGGACAGGACTACAGCGTGGCCGCCAGTGTCGACAACTACCTGTGCCGCTTTGGCCTGCAACAGGAATTCGCATGCCGATGAATCACGACGTGGTGCTGCGCAGGATGTCTCTTGCGGGTGTTTATCTGCTGGCCTTCTTTTGCTTTCTCAGTCCGCCGGTGACGGCATTGGCCGAGGTTCTCCTGTTGCTGGCGGCCCTGCTGGACTGGCGCCACAGCGTGGCGGTGTTGCGGACGTTCTACGGCAGAATTTTTATCGCTTTTGTGGTGCTGGCTCTGCTCAGCGCCGCCTGGGCCAGTCAGACCTTCGGCTATGCTGGATCCCAGTTCGAGCAGGCAGGGGATTACATCCAGATGTCCTTGTTCTGGCTCGCTGGCTGGGCGATCTATCGCCAGAAGATTCGCCTGGAGCGGGTGTTCGCGGTGGTGGTGGTGGGCATGCTGCTGAGCCTGATCATCCATTTTCCGTATGGGCAAATCGAGGCCCTGCTGGTCGCCGGGGACAGATTCAGAATTGGCTCTATTCACCCCATTCAGCTGGGTACCTACCTGGCGGTGTTGTCGGTGGGACTGGTGGTGGCCCTGTCGAGGTTGCTGACAGGAAGCGAGCGCAGCACGCACCACTGGCTGTTGGCGGGACTGATGCTGGCGGTGCTGGCCGTCTTTCTTACTGCATTGATGATGACCTGGTCACGCGGGGCCTGGCTCGCCTTCGTTGTGGGCGTCGTCTTCGTCGGCCTGTTCAAGCTGCTGCAATTGCTGCGTCGCGGACGCATGGGGCTGCGTAACGTCGCCCTGCTGGCCGGCGCGCTGTCCGTTGCCGTGTTGCTGGTGACTGCCCTGGGGACGGAAAAGATCACTCAGCGCCTGACGGCGGAATCGCATATCTATGAGCGCATCCTCGCCGGGGAGATCAAGGACATGCCCAAAACGTCGGTGGGCTGGCGGGTGCACATGCAGGTCTTCGCCTGGCAACGATTCTGGGAGCGGCCACTCTTGGGCTGGGGGCCGTACACCAAACAGGTGATCGACAACAGTGACCTGGGACTGCCCTGGGGCCACCTGCATAACAGTTATTGGGAGGTGCTGCTGCGCTTTGGCTTGGTGGGCGGCGCCCTGTTTGCGGCGGGCATTGGCTGGCTGGTGCGGGGCCTGTGGCTCAGCTACCGGCGTGATCCCGCAGAGGAACCAATCATGCTGGGTATCCTTGGTGGTTTTCTGGCCCTGGCCGTGTGGGCCATGATCGACTACAAGTTCACCGGCTGGGAAAATACGGCCCTGCTCTGGCTGCTGGCCGGGGCGGCGGCCTCGCGAGCCTTTCGTGTGGCCTTGGGGCCGGCGCCTGGGGAGGCCCAGGGGTGAAGATCCTCATCGTCCGCCTCAGCGCCATCGGCGACGTGGTGATGGCCTCGCCGCTGATCC
>CAZTPE010000104.1:0-8175 GCA_964614545.1 uncultured Ectothiorhodospiraceae bacterium | reverse complement strand
ACCACAGGCGTTTTTCGAACACGTGCGGATTATTGCCAATGAGCTTATTGGCGGCCTTGAGGATACGCCCGGCGGAGCGGTAATTCTGCTCCAGCTTGATCACCTTCAGGGTCGGGAAATCCTCCGATAACAGGCCCAGATTCTCCGGCTGCGCGCCGCGCCAGGCGTAGATGGACTGGTCGTCATCGCCCACCACGGTAAAGGCCCCGCGCACGCCCACCAGCTGCTGCACCAGCCGGTACTGGGTGGCGTTGGTGTCTTGATATTCGTCCACCAGCAGGTAGCGAATACGGTTCTGCCAGTGCTCCAGCACCTCGGGCTGCGCGTCGAACAGCTCCACGGGCAGGCCGATGAGGTCGTCAAAATCCACCGCATTGTAGGCGCGCAGGGTGCGGTTGTAGGCCTCGTACAGCACCGAGGCCGCCACCCGCTTGGGGTCGCCATTGGCCTCAAGCTGTGCCTGCTTGGGACTGATTCGGTCATTCTTCCAGGCGGAGATCTGCCACTGCATCTCGCTGGCCTGATCGTCGCCATCGAAGGCACGGCGCATCAGTTCCTTGATCAGCTGCTGCACATCCTGCGCATCGTAAATGGAAAAACCGGGCTTGAGGCCGACGTGGGCGTGCTCACGCTTGAGGATATTCAGGCCAAGGTTGTGAAAGGTGGAGATACGCATACCACGACGGTACTTGGCCTCCAGCTGATCGGCCAGGCGCGACTGCATCTCGCGCGCCGCCTTGTTGGTGAAGGTCAGGGCGGCGATGTGGAAACCCTTGAGATCACACCGCTTGACCAGGTGCACGATCTTCTGCGTGATCACGCGGGTCTTGCCGGAACCGGCGCCGGCCAGCACCAGCAACGGGCCGTCGATGTAGCGCACCGCCTCTTTCTGGCGGGGATTGAGATCGGACATGGGATACTCGGTGGGTGACAAAAGAACAAAAACGCGAAGCGCGCATTCTACGCGTAAGCGGCGGGTGCGGAAATCACCGCGTGCAACATTTGTCGGGCTTGCACGTCTAAGCTACCGTCTTGTAGGGTGGGCACCACGCACCAAGACGAGTAGGAGCGGGCCATGCCCGCGATGGGTTTTCCCGGCAATTGAGAATCAACGCAAAGAACGCAGAGGCGCGGAGGACGCAGAGAAAAGCCATTAAAAAATCTCTGCGACCTCCGCGTTTCATGCCGTTTCTAAAAAATCATCGCGGGCATGGCCCGCTCCTACGCCGGACAACCACCCAACAAACTGCTTTACGGAGACACGCATGACGCAAAAAATCCACGACGACATCCGCCAGAACGTGCGCGACAGCTACGCACAGGTGGCCGAGGCCAGCAATGAAGGCGACTGCTGCGGCGTCGAATCCAGCTGCTGTGGCGTCTCTGACGACGACGCCATCAACACCCTCATCTCCACCCGCCTGGGCTATTCGGAAGACGACCTGCAGCAGGTGCCGGAGGGCGCCGACATGGGCCTGGGCTGCGGCAACCCGCGCGCCATCGCCAGTCTCAAACCCGGTGAAACGGTGGTGGACCTGGGCAGCGGCGGCGGCTTCGATGCCTTTCTCGCCGCGCAGGAAGTCGGCAAATCCGGCCACGTCATCGGCATCGACATGACCCCCACCATGCTCAGCAAGGCGCGCGCCAATGCCGAGAAGGGCCAGTATAAACAGGTGGAATTCCGCCTCGGCGAGATCGAGCACCTGCCGGTGGCCGACAACAGCGTCAACGTCATCATCTCCAACTGCGTCATCAATCTCTCACCCAACAAGGCGCAAGTGTTCGCCGACGCCTTTCGCATTCTCAAGCCCGGCGGTCGGCTGGCCATCTCCGACGTGGTGGCCAGCGCTGAGATGCCGGAAGAGATGAAGAACGACCCGCAGCTGCATGCCGGCTGCATGGCCGGCGCGGAACTCATCGACGACCTCGAACACATGATCGCTGATGCGGGCTTCTGCAACGTGCGCATTGCCCCCAAGGACGAATCACGCGATTTTATCAAGGACTGGGCACCGGGCCGTGGGGTAGAAGACTATGTGCTCTCCGCCACCATCGAGGCGGTCAAGCCCGGAGGCGGTTGCTGCTGAGGCAAGGAGCGGGCCATGCCCGCGATGATATTGCCACCGACTGCGAGCTTGCCTGCTGCGGATATTGTGGGAGCGGCTGCTTCAGCCGCGAATTTTGGCTGATTTTATTCGCGGCTGAAGCCGCTCCCACAAACTTACTTGTTTCCTGCCTTCTCATCGCGGGCATGGCCCGCTCCTACGGTCCAGCGCCTACTTTGCGCTTCCCGGCTGTCTGCAATAAAGACTCAAAGCGTTCGCTGATTTCAGTACTGCGGGACTCGTCGGCGGCCGCCGTGGCATACCAGTCCAGACTCAGGTCTTGCAAGCGCTCATCCAGCGAAGGATGCAGATCGCTTTTCATCTGCTCGGCCAAGAGTGCCACCTGATAGGCCAGACGCTCCTGCCGGCAGTCTGCCGGCGACTCGATACCCGCCGCTATCTCCAGTTGCAGACACAGCTCCAGCCGATGCTGCGTTGCAGCCTCACGCTCGGCAGCCAGCTCGGCCTGCAATGCCGACGGATCGGCGTCCTCATCCACCAGCCGATCCAGCCAGACGAGCGCCCGCCGGTAGCGGGCGGCCACGCCCTTGCCCATCGCACCAGGCACCTCACCCAGGGCCTCGAACCGGCGGCTCAGGGCCTCACGCTCGGCCGCCAGCTGCACCACGTCCCAGCCAGCGGCGAGTTGCCGATCAGCCAGCCATTCCAATGATTGGCACAGCGCCGCCTTGTCGTGCAGACACTGCTGCGCCTGCTGGTGTTGCACCTGCCGCTCGGCCTGCAGGCGTTTTTCAAATTTTCCACAGGCGGCGCGGTAACGGCGCTCGAGGCGATCCATTTCCCGCTTCGGCAGAGGCCCTGCCGCCTGCCATTGGGTATTCGCCTCACCCACGGCGTGCCGCGCCTGGCGGAAGTCATTGCCCTGGCTGGCGGCCGCCACCTCGATCTGCTCACAGATCTGCTGGCGAATTCGCACCTGCTCATGAATGGCCTCATTGTGGGCCGCCCGTTCACGCTTACGCTCGGCAAAGATGGCATCACAGGCGGCGTGAAACTGTCGCCACAGCTCGCCATCCTTGCTGGCCGGGCCGATCTGCTTCCACTCGGCCTGCAGGATCTTGGCCTTATCCAGCACCACCGGCAGCTCTTCGCGGCCCTCGGCCAGACGCTGTTGCAGCAGTTCGGCCTGTTTCACCCGCTCGGCTTTTTCCTCGTAATTGTGCTCGCGGTGTTTGCGGGCCAGGGTCCGCAGACGATCCATCACCTTGCGGAAGCGCCGGTTGATCGCCTTTTGCTGCTGCCGCGGCACCGCGCCAAGGCTGCGCCATTCCCGGTCCGCCGTCTTGATAATCTGCTCCAGGGCCGCCCAGTTGGCATCGTCCACCGCCTGGGTGCCGACCTTCAGGGCATAGTCCTCCAGCCCCTGACACACGGCCTGCCGGCGCTGAAGATTCTCATCACGCTGTGCGCCCTGGGTCTCGAAACAGACCTGACAGGGGGCATAGACGCGGCTGCAGGCAGCATCGAAACGCCGCCACAGGGCCTTGGGTGCAGCGCCATGCGCCTCGGTCATTTTTTTCCACTCGGCGCGGGCGCTGCGCACGCGGGCAGCACAATCACTGAAATCAACCTCACCGCCAGCCTCAACCTCATCGGCCAGCCGCGCCATGTCGTCGCACAGCTGCTCCATCACCGACGCATTGGCGAAGGCTCGCCAGTCGCGCATTTCCCGTAACTGGGCCTGCACCTTGTGCAGACGCTTCAACACGGCCGATTTTTCCAGCTTGCGCCGCGCCTCGGCGTCCAGCGAATCCAGCACCTGCTGCGCCTTTTGCGCCAGTACGAAAGCGGGCTTGTAGGTCTGTTCGCGCAGGTGTTGCTCCAGCCGGGCGACCATTTCCTGCAATGTCTCAGCGCTGGCCTGTTGCCGTTGTCGTTGTCGGTGCAGCCGTTCCTGCAAGCGGTGCAGACCCTCGTCAATGGCGGTCGCCTGCGGGCCATCCAGAGCCAGCTGGACAGGACGCGGCAATGCCTGCCATTGCCGTTCCAACTTGTGCAGCCCCACCTCATCGACAGACGCTTGCGACAGCAGGGCCTGCACCGCTTGCTGCAGTGCCTCGAGTCGCGGGGCCAGTTCGGCCAGCAGGGTTTCATCGTCCAGCACCTGCAGCAGCGCGGCCTGCAGGGTGTCGTAGCGTGAGCGCAGGGACTTGCCATCACTGTCGTTGGGCAGATCCAGCTCGCGCCAGCTGCGAGCGCAGACATCGCTGGCCCGGTTTACCGTCGCCACGTCGCACACCCGCCCCTCGCCGCACAGCGCCTCAAGCAGAGACGCCAGCTGTCCACAGATGGTCTTGGCCTGCGTCAACTTCGCCTGCCGCAGGGCATGCTCGCGGGCCTGTTGTTGCTCACGTTCCCGCCAGTCCTGCAGGGCAAATTCAAACCGGTCGGTGCCTTGCTGAAAGGCCTCCACCTCGGCCTGCAGCAAAAGTGACAGATCCAATGCTGTCCATTGACGCTGCAGACCCCGCATCGAACTCTCGATACGGCCCCAGTCGTCACTGGACTGCGCGGCCTTCAGCAGGGCCTGCAGCTGGACATTCAGCTTGCCGGCCTGCGCGCGCATTTCCCGCGGGCGGCTGTCGGCGGCATCCAGGACTACCAGAGCATCCCGCACGCACTGGTACACCCGCTTGTCGTGCCGGCGGGCCCCTTTGGCGACACGCTCCAGGGTGGAGCGCTGGATGAGTTTCAGCGCCGCGCCGTGGCGCACCGATGCATCATCATCCGTCAGGGCTACATCACCCAACAGGGATTGGCGGGTCACCCGCTGCAGCACTTGCCGACGCAGCTCGGACTCCTGCCCCTCCTTCAACATGCGCTCAAACCAGTGTTCGTCGGACAGCCCTTCGAGAAACTGCCAGCGCTCTGCCAGCGACGGGCCATGTGCCAGTTTACCGGACAGCAGATGGGCCAGGTGCTGTTCGGCGGTATGACGGTCGGCATCGCTGCCGGCTTTCGCGCACAGCGTCTGAACTTGCTGCAGATCGCACAGGCGGCGCAGGGCCAGACGGCGGATGACGGCATCCGTGTCTTCCTCCGCCACCTGCCGAAAAATAGCCTGGGCATCATCCGGCAGACCGTTGACGGCCTCTTGGCGCACGGTAGATTTAGGGTGTTTCCACTTGGGGGCAAACAGTCGGGACAGCATGGTTGTTTCTCTGCATCAATGTTACTAGCCCGGATATTTCACCGGAATCCGGAATTTCCCAGGGAGATTTTCGTTCAACCCGTAGGTTGGGCAAAGGAGCGAAGCGACGTGCCCAACGGGAGGCACGGAAACGTTGGGCACGCTACGCTTTGCCCAACCTACACTCTACACTCTGCAAAGCAGGTTTATGAAATATCCAGGCTAGCTGCAACAAATTTGAGGGGCTCTAAATGTGCAGTTTATCCAGGACACTACACTAAGGGGGCATTGTAGGGCATGACGCCGCTGTGTGCGCAGCGCAGGCGTCGTCAGTCGAGGGAGGATTCGTTTTCCACCACTTCCGGCAAGCGCATCTCGAAGCGGGAGCCCTCACCGAGCCGGCTGCTGACGGTGATGTCACCCCCCATCAAGCGGCACAGGCTTCGGCTGATGGCCAGCCCCAGCCCGCTGCCACCATATTGCGAAGAGATGGTGTTGTCGGCCTGATTGAAACTCTGGAACAACTGGCCGATCTGTTCCTCACTGATGCCAATACCGGTGTCAGTGACGACGAAAAGCAGAAAGGGTTTTTCACTGCCCGCCTGCACCTCCACCTCTCGGAACACCTCCAGCGTCACCCGGCCATCACGGGTAAATTTGGTGGCATTGCTCAGCAGGTTGAGCAGTGACTGGCGCACTCGCAGGTTATCGGCCAACATCTCACCCACATTCTCGGCGCAGAGGTATTCCAGCTGGGTGTGGTTTTTTTCCAGCAGTGGCTGCAGGGTCGACAGGCACTCCTGCACCACTCCCTGCACATTGAACCACTCCAGGTTCATGACATGCTTACCGGCCTCGATCTTCGACAAGTCCAGCACGCTATTAATCAGCTTGAGGAGATGATCACCGGCCTGGTGAATGCGGCCGAGGTCGTCCCGCATCTCCTGCAGCCCCCGCTCCCCGGCTTCATCCTGCAGCAATTCGCTATAGCCGATGATGGCATTCAGCGGCGTGCGCAACTCATGGCTCATGTTAGCCAGAAAGGCGCTCTTGGCACGATTGGCCTGTTCGGCCTGATCGCGCACCACCATCAACTCAGCGGTGCGCTCACGCACCCGCTCCTCAAGATGTTCACGGTGGCGTTGCAGCTCTGCCTCGACACGCTTTTTCTCCGTGACGTCCCGCAGCGTCGCAATAAAACTCCGTTTGCTGCCGAGGCGCATTTCACTCAGGGAAACCTCGGCGGGAAATACGCTGCCATCCTTGCGGTATATAGCCAGCTCACTGCGCTGACCCACGAGGTCCGGGTGCCCATTCGCAAGATAGCAGCGAACAAACTTGTCGTGTTTTTCACTCTGGATACCCGGCGCCAGAATACTGACATTGGTACCGACAACCTCCTCGGCACTATAGCCTGTCAGCTGTTCAGCCATCGGGTTGAAGGTTTCAATACATCCCAGTGAATCCACCGAGATAACACCGTCCATCATATTATCGAGAATCGTGCGCAGGCGCAGCTCGCTGTCCCGCAACATCAGTTCCGCCTGACGGCGCTCGGTGATATCGCGAAAAAAAATCGACAGGCCATCCGGGTGGGGATAGGTGTGGGTCTCCACCCAGCGGTCTAACGGGGGATAGTAACCTTCAAATTGCAGCATCTTGTCGCTATTGCGCGAATGATGGAATTTCTTGTAACAGGAACTGGCAAACTCCGGTAGCTGGTCCCACAGACTGTGTCCCAGCATCTGCGCACGCGACACCTGAAACAAGTCTTCAGCACGGGCGTTGAAATAGGTGATATTCCAGTCATCATCAATGGCCACGTAAGCATCATTGGTAGACTCAAGAATATGCCGCACATGTTGATGGGTTCGTTGCAGATCCTCTTCGGCCTGCTTGCGCGCACTGATATCACGGAGGAATACCTTGATCATGGGCTCGTCACCCAGGGTAATCAGATTGGCATGTACATCCACATACACCAGGGTGCCATCAGGGTACTGCACGGTGGCCTCGAAGAAGGTTGCACCGTCACGCTCGATGTCACGTAGCGTCTGCAACTGCCGGCCGCCATCGGCAAAAAAGGCCTCAATACCACAACCGGGCAGATCTTCCGCGCTCATGCCCAGCAGGTCCGCCGTGGCCCGGTTGACCTCACGGATCTTCAGATCACTATCCAGCACCACGATGGGATTGGAAACCAGTTCATTGAGCAAGCGAAAGCGCTCCTGCGAGCGGCGGTGTTTTTCGGCGCAAAAATCCTCTTGCAGCAAATCCTCCAGCCGGTGGGCCGAGGCCTCCAGTGCGGTAATTTCCTGCGGGCTGAATGGCGATTCCTGTTCCGTGCGACCGACCATCAAGGCACCCACTGCACGTCCATCGAGGCGAAGGCTGGCCGCGGCAAAATGGCTCACGCCGAATTCACGCTGAAAGATATTCTTTTCCACCAGTGCATTGGCGGACAGGGATAGCGGCATGCCGGCCCCGCAGCTGCCAAACAGACCCGGCAGCATCACCGCCTGCTTTACGGCAAGATGAAAATAGCCCTCGGGCCTGAAGACCGCACCGGAATACCCGAGCAGGGAAATCTGCGCCGTGTCGGTATCGTGGCGCAGAAAAAAGGCGGTTCCGGCGGGCAGCTGGCCATCCGGGTTGTCCAGCACCGGCGGCACATGCCGCTCCAGGAGCACACTGACATCCGCTGTCATCGCGTCATTTTTCGACAAAATATAAACAGCGGAGCATAGCCCCTGCGCCCCCCGAGTTAGGGTAAGAGTTAGAGTGAGAGTAAAATGAAAAAATGCTCATCAGCCACATCATCGACATGTGATTGCAAATTCTTGAAAAAATGCCAAATCTGACAGCCTGCAAGTGGTCGTGCTTGCGCAGTGCGAGATATTGATTCGTAGAGCGAATGAC